>NZ_VISW01000012.1:0-240465 GCF_007827635.1 Micromonospora sp. CNZ296 | reverse complement strand
GGGCCATGATCCACGTCATGGTCACCCGCCTGGCCCGACACACGAAACCGGCCCAGGCAACCCACACCTGAGCCGGAATCTCAAACACTCACTTAACACCTCCGGACAGCGCGGCGGGCCGCTCGCGTGCGCGCCGCCCGACGGGGTAGAACGATCGGCATGGCCGAGACCGAGAGCGCACCCGGCGCACAGGAGTTCATCCCGCCGTCGGCGGACACCATCGACGAGCTGCGCGCCGCGGCGGGGGATTGCCGGGGCTGCGAGCTGTACCGGGACGCCACCCAGACCGTGTTCGGCCGCGGCGACGAGCACGCGCGCGTGGTCTTCGTCGGCGAGCAGCCGGGCGACATCGAGGATCAGAAGGGGCTGCCGTTCGTCGGGCCGGCCGGGCGGCTGTTGCGCAAGGCCGTCGACGACGCGGCGCTCGACCCCGCCCAGATCTACCTGACCAACGCCGTGAAGCACTTCCGCTTCGAGCTGCGCGGCAGGCGGCGCATCCACCAGACCCCGGACCGGGTGCACGTCACCGCCTGCCGGCCGTGGCTGGTCGCCGAGTTCGCCCGGCTGCGCCCGGAGATCGTGGTGGTGCTCGGCGCCACCGCCGCCAAGGCGCTGCTCGGCCCGAGCTTCCGGGTGACGAAGCAGCGTGGTGAGCTGCTGCCCTGGCCCGCCGCCGCCCAGCACCCGGAGGACTTCGAGCGCGTGCCGGTCGACCGGACGGGCGCTGTGGCCGACGCCCCGGCGGCCCGGCTGCTCGCCACCATCCATCCGTCCGCGGTGCTGCGCGCCGACAACCAGGACGTGGCCTACGAGGGCCTGGTCGCCGACCTGAAGGTGGCCGCGAAGGCACTCAAGAAGTGATCTTGCCGAACACGTCCTTGGCGACGATCCGCCCGTCCCGGACCCGGTAGACGTCCAGCCCGCGAAGCACGGTGCCGTCCTCGGCCGGCGGCCAGGCCCACTCGCAGACCGCCCGGTCACCGGTGGCCCAGACCGCGCCGAGCGCCGGACCGTCGCCCGGACCGAGCTGCCCGGCGAAGACGTCGGCCACCGCAGCCCGCCCCCGTACCGTGCCGGCCGGCCCGTCCCAGGCGTTCGGGCAGTAGGTGACGTCCTCGGCCAGGCAGGCCGACACCGCGGCCAGGTCGCCCCGCAGCCAGGCCGCGTTGAACTCCTCGATCAGCGCGCGTGCGTCCACATCGGGCACGCTAGCGCCGGGCCGCGCCCGCCGCTGCCCCGGTTTCTCAGGAGCGCTGCTGCCAGGTGCAGAGGCAGACCCGGTTGCCGTCCGGGTCGGCGAGCACCCAGAAGCTCGGCGCCTCCGCGTCGCTGACCAACGCGCCGCCCGCTGCCAGCGCGGCGGCGATGCGCGCGTCCACCTCGGCCGGGTCGACCCACACGTCCGGGTGCCACCGCTGCCGCGGCTCGTCCCGGCCGGAGCGCTGGAACCAGACGGTCGGCAGCACGCCGTCCGGGTCGCGTACCTCGTCGTCGTCCGGTCCGCGGCCGTCCGGCGACTGCCAGGTCAGGACCGCCCGCCAGAACGGCAGCACCGCGGCGTGCTCGGGGGTGTCCAGCGCGAGTTCCAGGCGGGCCAGCCCGGCTGGCGACAGGGTCAGCCCGGCGTCCGCGGCCAGGGCCGCGATCGTCCGGGCCAGCCGCAGGTCACGCTGCGTCACCCCACCCGCGTCGTGCGACCAGAGCCGCACGTCCACGTGGGTGTAGCGCAGGTCCAGATCCGGATGATGGTCGACCCGCTCGGCCTCCGCGCCGACCGCGGCCACCAGCGCCAGTCCGGCCGCGAAATCGGGGGTACGGATGCGCGTCTGCAACGCCCCCAGCAGGTACGTCCATCCGTCCAGCCCGGCCTCGGCCACCTGTTTCCCCGTGAGTGTGCTCATCCGGTCATCCTGGTCCACCGCGCGGCGGCGGGCCACCCCGTCCGGTTCGCCCCTGTCCGGCGCGGGTGAGCGGTGCCAGACTTGCCGGCATGGAGCAGCATCTCTACGAGCCCGTCCACGACGAGTTCCGTGACCTGTGCCGCCGGTTCCTGACCCGGGAGGCGGTGCCGCACCACGAGCGCTGGGAGGCCGACGGGATCGTCGACCGGGAGGTCTGGCGGGCCGCCGGCGCGGCCGGGCTGCTCGGCCCGGACGTCGACCCCGAGTACGGCGGCGGCGGGCAGCGCGACTTCCGGTTCAACGCGGTGCTCGACGAGGAGATCGTCGCCGCCGGGTGCACCGGTCTGGGGTTCGGGCTGCACAACGACGTGGTCGCGCCGTACCTGACCGAACTGACCACCGGCGACCAGCGCAAGCGGTGGCTGCCGGGCTTCTGCTCCGGCGACCTGGTCACCGCCATCGCGATGAGCGAGCCGGGCGCGGGCAGCGACCTGGCCGGCATCCGCACCAGCGCGGTCCGCGACGGCGACAGCCTGGTCCTCAACGGGCAGAAGACGTTCATCACCAACGGTGAGATGGCCGACCTCGTGGTCGTGGTGGCCAAGACCGCGCCGGACCAGGGCGCGCACGGGGTGAGCCTGGTCGTGGTGGAGAGCGGCACGCCGGGCTTCAGCCGGGGCCGTCGCCTGGCGAAGGTGGGCCTGAAGGCCAACGACACCGCCGAGCTGTTCTTCGACGACTGCCGGGTGCCGGCGGAGAACCTGATCGGCACCGAGAACCACGGCTTCTACCACCTGATGGCCAACCTGCCCCGGGAACGGCTGAGCATCGCCGTCGCCGCGGTGGCGGCCTGCGAGAAGCTGCTCGCGCTCACGATCGAGTACGCCCGCTCCCGGGAGGCGTTCGGCCGGCCGATCGGCCGGTTCCAGCACAACCGGTTCCTGCTGGCCGAGCTGGACACCGAGGTCACCATCGCGCGGACGTTCGTCAACCACTGCGTCACCGAGTTCAACGCGGGCCGCCTCTCGGTGACCGACGCGGCGAAGGCCAAGTGGTGGACGACCGAGTTGCAGACCAAGGTCGCCGACCGGTGCGTGCAGCTGCACGGCGGCTACGGCTTCATGGCGGAGTACCCGGTGGCGAAGGCGTGGCTGGACAGCCGGGTGCAGACCATCTACGGCGGCACCACCGAGATCATGAAGGAGATCATCGGCCGGGGCCTCGGCCTGTAGCGAAACCGGGTGCCGGCCGGGCGGGCCGGTGCGGGAGGATGGGGCACCCGTCCCCACCAGGAGCGCCGCATGTCCACCGACCTGACCGCGCCGGCCCCGCCCCGGCCCGACGTCGCCGGCATCCAGCGGCGTACCGTCCGGCTGCTCTTCCTCACCCAGATCATCGGCGGCATCGGCGTCACCATCGGCATCTCGGTCGGCGCGCTGCTCGCCGCCCGGGTCGCCGGCACCGCCCTGGCCGGGCTGGCGCAGAGCGCCGGTGTGGTCGGCGCCGCGCTGCTCGCCATCCCGGTCACCCGGCTCATGACCGCGCGGGGTCGGCGGCCGGGGCTGGTCCTCGCGTACGCGGTCGGCGCGGTCGGCGGCGTGCTGGTGGTGGTCGCCACCGTGACGCGCCTGGTACCGCTGCTCTTCGTCGGCATGCTGCTGTTCGGCGGCGGCACGGCGGCCAACCTCCAGGCCCGCTACACGGCGGTGGACCTGGCCGAGCCACAACGCCGGGGACGGCAGCTCTCGCTGGTGGTGTGGGCCACCACCATCGGCGCGGTGGCCGCGCCGAACTTCGCCGCGCTCGCCGACGACACCACCCGGGGCTGGGGCCTGCCGGCGCTGGCCGGCCCGTTCGCCTTCAGCGCCGTCGCGTTCACGCTCACCGCCGTCGTACTCCTGGTCCTGCTCCGGCCGGACCCGCTGCTCACCGCGCGCCGGCTGGCGGCGGCCGAGCCGGCACCCGGCGCCGCGCCGGCTGTCACCCGCCGCGGTGGCATGGTCGCCGCATGGCGCACGGTACGCGGGCGGCCGGCCGCACGCCTCGGCATCGCCGCGGTGGCGGTGGGGCATCTGGTGATGGTCGCTGTCATGTCGATGACGCCGGTGCACCTCGGCGAGTGGCACTCCGACGAGGACGTGCTGCCCGTGGTCGGCCTGGTGCTGAGCCTGCACATCGCCGGCATGTACGCGCTGTCGCCGGTGGTGGGGTGGCTCACCGACCGGGCCGGCCGCCGGCCGGTGATCCTCGGCGGGGTGGCGCTGCTGCTGGCCGCGTGCGCGGTCTCCGGCACCGCCGGGCACCACACGGCGCTGCTGTCGGTGGGGCTGACGCTGCTCGGGCTGGGCTGGTCGGGCACGATGGTGGCGGGCTCGACGTTGCTGTCGGAGTCGGTGCCCACCGCCGACCGGCCCGGCGTTCAGGGCCTGTCCGACCTGCTCATGGGGCTGGCCGGGGCGGGCGCGGCAGCGGCGAGCGGGTTCGTCATGCGGGCCGTGGGGTACCCGACGCTCACCCTGCTGGCGGCGATCGCTGTGGTGCCGCTGGTGGCGCTGGCGCTGCGCCGTACCGGCACGCGACCACTCGACGAGGAGGACTGAACACGTGCGGCTGACCGACTTCTGGACGCGGCTGGAGGAGGCGTTCGGGCCCGGGTACGCGACCAGCATCGCCAGGGATCAGGTGCTGTCCCAGCTCGGCGGGCGGACCATCGAGCAGGCGCTCGCGGCCGGTGAGCAAACGCACGTGGTGTGGCGCGCCGTGGTCGCCGCGTATCCGGACCGGGTGCCCGCCCGACTACGCTGAGCAGCCTTTTCGTCGATCCCGCGTGTCGCTTGCCCAGTCGTACACCTGTTCGGCTATTGTCCACAGCGGGGTGCTCGTCCACAGCTCACGGCCCGTCGGCTGGTTTTCTGTCGGACCCAGCGCCTAGCGTGTCCCGCGTGACGCGAAGCTCAGGAAAGACGCCGGCGAAGGCAGGGGTGGCAACGATGGCAGCAGGGCCTGACCGGGAGAAGGCGCTCGACCTTGCTCTCGCTCAGATCGACAAGCAGTTCGGCAAGGGTTCGGTGATGCGGCTGGGGGAGCGGCCCGTCGTGCAGACGGCTGTCATCCCGACCGGCTCCATCGCGCTCGACGTGGCGCTCGGCGTGGGCGGTCTGCCCCGCGGCCGGGTGGTCGAGATCTACGGTCCGGAGTCCAGCGGTAAGACCACCGTCGCGCTGCACGCGGTGGCCAACGCCCAGCGCGCCGGCGGCATCGCCGCGTTCATCGACGCGGAGCACGCGCTCGACCCGGAGTACGCGCGGGCCCTCGGCGTCGACACCGACGCCCTGCTGGTCTCCCAGCCGGACACCGGCGAGCAGGCGCTGGAGATCGCGGACATGCTGGTCCGCTCCGGCGCGATCGACATCATCGTGATCGACTCGGTGGCGGCCCTGGTGCCGCGCGCCGAGATCGAGGGCGAGATGGGCGACAGCCACGTCGGTCTCCAGGCCCGGCTGATGAGCCAGGCGCTGCGGAAGATCACCGGCGTGCTCAACAACACCGGCACCACCGCGATCTTCATCAACCAGCTTCGCGAGAAGATCGGCGTGATGTTCGGCAGCCCGGAGACCACCACCGGTGGGCGGGCGCTGAAGTTCTACGCCTCGGTCCGGCTCGACGTGCGCCGCATCGAGAGCCTCAAGGACGGCACCGACGTGGTCGGTAACCGCACCCGGGTCAAGGTCGTGAAGAACAAGGTCGCCGCGCCGTTCAAGCAGGCCGAGTTCGACATCATGTACGGCAAGGGCATCTCCCGCGAGGGCTCGCTGATCGACGTCGGCGTGGAGCAGGCGATCATCCGCAAGTCCGGCGCCTGGTACACCTACGACGGCGACCAGCTCGGCCAGGGCAAGGAGAAGGCCCGCGAGTTCCTCCGCGAGAACCCGGACGTGGCGGCCGAGATCGAGAAGAAGATCCTGGAGAAGCTCGGCGTCGGCACCGGTGGTGCGGGCGACGCCGCCGGTGGCCCGGAACTGCCGCCGGTCGACTTCTGATCCGCTGACCCGTGGCAGGACGACGCGCCCGTACGGGCCGGGGCTGGGATGCCGGTCCACCCCGTACGGGCGACGCCACAGGTACGCCCCGGCCTCGCCGGGGGCGCCGTGATCGCGCGGCGGAGCCCGATGCAGGGGAGGCTCCGGCTCCGCCGCGCGACGAGGCCGAGCTGGCCCGGGAGATCTGCCTGCGGCAGCTCGCGGTCCGCCCGCGGACCCGGGCCGAGCTGGCCGGTGCGCTGGCCCGGCGCGGCATCTCCGAGGAGGTCGCCGAGCAGGTCCTCGACCGGTACGACGAGGTCGGCATCGTCGACGACGCCGCCTTCGCGCGTGCCTGGGTGAGCAGCCGGCACAACGGCCGCGGGCTGGCCCGCCGGGCACTCGCCAACGAGCTGCGCCAGCGCGGCGTCGACGTCGAGGTGGCCGGCGCGGCACTGGACGGGCTGGACGAGGAGACCGAGGCGGAGACCGCCCGCGCCCTGGTGGACCGCAAGCTGCGCAGCGCCAGAGGCGAGCCGGACGCAGTGTTCCGGCGTCTGGTCGGCATGCTGGCGCGCAAGGGCTACCCGGCCGGGGTGGCGATCCGGGCGGTGAAGGACGCGCTCGCCGCGCAGAGCGCCGAGGCGGCCGAGTTCGCCGAGCACATCGACGCCGACGCGATGGCCGACGCCGAGCACGACCTCGACTCCCGCCGGCTCGACTGACCGACCGGCCGCCGGTGTCGCGGCCGCCGTCCCGAGGGAGGCGCACACCCGTGCTGAAGGCGTGTCTCAACGGCACCCGACGGCTGGACGAGCACCCCGCCGTGCCGCTCACCCCGGCCGAACTGGCCGCCGACGCGGTGCGCTGCGCGACCGCCGGGGTGGCGGCGGTGCATGTGCACCCGCGCGACGACAGCGGCACCGAGTCGCTCGATCCGGCAGTGATCGCGGCGGCGGTCACCGCCATCCGCGACGCCCGTCCCGGCCTGCCGGTCGGCGTGAGCACCGGCGCCTGGATCGTCCCCGACCCGGCCGAGCGGGCCGCCGCCGTCCGCGCCTGGACGGTGCTGCCCGACTTCGCCTCGGTCAACGCCCACGAACCCGGAGCGGCCGAGGTCGCCGCCGCCCTGCACGAGCGCGGCGTGATGGTCGAGGCCGGTCTGTGGACGCCGGCGGCGGTCGACGCCTGGCGCCGCTGGTCTACGCCCACCGGGCGGGTCCTCGTCGAGTGCATGGCCGAGCAGGTCGAGACGGCACTCGCCGACGCCGCGGCGATCCTCGCCGCGCTGCCCGGCGGGCACCCGCCGGTTCTGCTGCACGGGGAAGGCCCGGCCACCTGGCCGGTGTACGCGGAGGCGGTCCGGCGTGGCCTGCACACCCGGATCGGCCTGGAGGACACGCTGCTGCTGCCCGACGGCACCCCCGCCCCCGACAACGCCACCCTGGTGACCGCAGCCCTCACCTCCGCCGCACGCTGACCCACCCGGCGCAGGCTCGGCGCAGCCCTCGCGCGACCCTCACCCGGCCAGGTTGATCATGAACTTGGCGGCACTTCCCGTCCGCTTTGTCCAGGCCAACCTCATGATCGCGCGCGCCCGGCCGGACCGGCCGGCCCTGCCACCCCCGGCGGCGCGGCCGCGCGGCCGGACGGTGATCAAGGAGGTTGTGTCGTCTGGGCGGTCGCGGGTGGACGTCAAGTCCTCGATCACGGGGGTGGGACGGTGACGGTGGAGCTGATCATGGGGGTGCGAGAGGGGCCTGAGCAGGTCGGAGTGGCCGAGTCGCGGCGCTACCGGGCGGGGTTTGTCCTGGCCTGTCCGGCATCTGATCACCACTGAGTGACGTCGTAACTTCTCTCCGTCCGGGTGGTTTGATCATGACTCCTTGACCGAACGGCCCCTCGCGACCTAGCCTCGCCATACAGGCTCACTTTGCCCGACCAGCGCAGGCTAAGCGCACAACATAGATCTCGTAACAGAACAGCATCACTTTGGCCAGCTACACCGGCCCTTGACGGAAGCTCCGGAACCTTTCGGAGCCTCCGACAACTGCAACCGGCCGCCAGCGGTGCCCCATGAGGGACACCGCCGACGGAAAGCTGCCCACAGCCAGCCGCTCCGGTCGGGCGTCCAGAGCCGCAGGCGCGTGTCCTTCGCGCGTGTCCTGCGGCGCCGACGTTTCAGGGGGAGGCGGCCATGGCAGGGCGGCACAGGTTCACCGGCGGTCTGCCACACGGCCCCGACCCCGCATCGGCGGGCGACAGCCCGGCCACCGAGCCCCGACGGGCCGGCGACGCCGGCCGGGTCGCCGGAGTGCGGCGGGCGAGTGTGCCCGCGTACCGGTGCGGAGCGGCTCGATGAGCGCCTTCGACGTCGTCCTCCTCCTGGTCGTGCTGCTGCTGGTCGTGGTGGTGGTCGGCGCCGTGCTGTTCGGCGTGCGTACCCTCAAGCGGCTCAGCCTGGCGCCCGCGCCGGAGGACCCGGCCTTCATCGCGGAGAAGGACCGGCAGGAACAGTCCCTCGCGGCGTTGCGGACGGCCGCCGACGAGGTGAACAGCACCATCGACGTGGCGAAGTCCGCGGCCGCGGCGGCGCGTGCCGAGGCGGCTGCCGCCAAGGCGGAGGCGAAGGCGGCCCGGGCCGAGGCGCGGCGGGTGCTCGACGACGCCCGCGCCGAGGCGGACACGGTGCTGGAGCGGGCGCACAAGCAGGCCGAGGCGGACGCCGAGCAGTTACGCGCCACCGCCCGGCGCAGCGGCGAGCGGGAGGTGGCGGTGCTGGCCGCCACCACCCGGGAGCAGGCGGCCGAGGTGGAACGCCGGGCCGCCCGGATGGACGAGCGGGAGCGGCTGCACACCGAGGAGGTGGAGCGGCTGGCCGAACGGGAGCGGCAGCTCACCGCCGCCACCGCGGCGCTCGCCGCCCGGGAGGCCGCCCTGGCCGAGCGCGAGCGGACGCTGACCGAGGTGGAGGAGCAGCGCCGCCGGGAGCTGGAGCGGGTGGCCGGCCTGACCGCCGACGCGGCCCGCGCCGAGCTGGTCGAGTCGATCGAGGGGCAGGCGAAGCGGGAGGCCGCGCTGCTGGTCCGGGAGATCGAGGCGGACGCCCGGGGCAGCGCCGAGCAGCGCGCCCGCAACATCGTGGTGGACGCCATCCAGCGGGTCGCCAGCGAGCAGACCGCGGAGAGCGTGGTCAGCGTGCTGCACCTGCCCGGCGACGAGATGAAGGGGCGCATCATCGGCCGGGAGGGGCGCAACATCCGCGCCTTCGAGTCGGTCACCGGCGTCAACCTGATCATCGACGACACGCCCGAGGCGGTGCTGCTGTCGTGCTTCGACCCGGTACGCCGGGAGGTCGGCCGGGTCACGCTGGAGAAGCTGGTCCTGGACGGCCGGATCCACCCGCACCGGATCGAGGAGGTCTACGACGTGGCCCGGCAGGAGGTGGAGGAGCTGTGCCTCCGGGCCGCCGAGGACGCGCTGGTCGAGGTCGGCATCACCGAGATCCACCCGGAGCTGGTCACGCTGCTGGGCCGGTTGCGCTACCGCACGTCGTACGGGCAGAACGTGCTCAAGCACCTGGTGGAGACCGCGCACATCGCCGGCGTGATGGCCGCGGAGCTGCGGCTGGACGTGCCGACGATCAAGCGGTGCGCGTTCCTGCACGACATCGGCAAGGCGCTCACCCACGAGGTGGAGGGCAGCCACGCGATCATCGGCGCGGACGTGGCCCGCAAGTACGGCGAGAGCGAGGACGTGGTGCACGCCATCGAGGCGCACCACAACGAGGTGCCGCCGCAGACCATCGAGGCGGTGCTGACCCAGGCGTCGGACGCCTGCTCGGGCGGGCGGCCGGGCGCGCGGCGGGAGAGCCTGGAGGCGTACGTCAAGCGGCTGGAGCGGATCGAGGAGATCGCGGCCGGCAAGCTGGGCGTGGAGAAGGTCTTCGCCATGCAGGCGGGCCGGGAGATCCGGGTGATGGTCAAGCCGGACGACGTGGACGACATCGGCGCGGCGGTGCTGGCCCGGGACGTGGCCAAGCAGATCGAGGAGGAGCTGACCTACCCGGGTCAGATCCGGGTGACGGTGGTACGCGAGTCCCGGGTCACCGAGATCGCCCGCTAGACCGGCAAGACCGAGAACGGGCGGGTGGGGGAGAACCCACCCGCCCGTTCCGTGTCCGTCGGACGACGTCAGCTCACAGCGACGTGGCGCCGGTGCCACCGTCGGTCTGCGTGGCCGCCACCGGCTTGGCCGCGGTGCGCGGCAGCCGGGTCAGCCGCTTCTGCAGCCACCAGGCCAGCACCGACAGCAGGCCGCAGATGCTGATGTAGATGGCCGCGACGATCAGGTACGTCGGCACGTACGGCAGGCCGAACGCCAGCCGGCCGCCGATCTGCTTGCCCACGAAGAGCAACTCCGGGTACGTGATGATGAAGCCGAGCGCGGTGTCCTTGAGCAGGACGACGAGTTGGCTCACGATCGCCGGGAGCATCGACCGGAACGCCTGCGGCAGCAGGATCAGCCGCAGCACCTGGTTCTTGCGCATGCCGATCGCGTACGCGCCCTCGGACTGCCCGTACGGCACGGCGTTGATGCCGGCGCGGAAGATCTCCGCCAGCACCGAGCCGTTGTAGAGCGTCAACCCGATGACCAGCGCCCAGAACTTGTCGATCGGCCAGCCGTACTGGAGCGGCACGTAGTAGCCGAAGAAGATCAGGATCAGCAGCGGGATGGCCCGGAACAGCTCCACCACGAACGTGGCGGGAGCGCGGAACAACACCTTGTCGCTGAGCCGGGCACTGGCGAAGAACGCGCCGAACAGCAGCGCCAGCACGGTGGCGACGGCGGCGACCTTCAGCGTGGCCCAGAGGCCGTTCAGCAGCTCCCGCTGCACGGCCGCGTACTGGAACTGCTCCCACTTGCGGGCCTCGAACTGGCCGGTCTGGTTGAACTTGTAGACCACGAACGCGATCAGCGCGACGATCGCCGCGATCGAGACGATGCCGAGGATCCGGTTGCGCCTGCGGGCCTTCGGGCCGGGGATGTCGTAGAGGACGCTGCTGCTGCTCACCGGGCCACCGCCCACTTGCGCTCGAGGATCCGCTGGAGCACCACCAGCGGGATGATCAGGATCAGGAAGCCGATCACGATCCAGGTGAGCACGATGAACTGCGGCTCACCCCGTTCCGACATGTACGCCGGGATGGCGCCCGCTTCCAGCACGGAGAAGCCGGCGGCGATCGTGGTGTTCTTCAGCATGGCGATGAGCACGCTCATCATGGGCGGGACCATGGCCCGCAGCGCCTGTGGCAGCACGATCAGCGTCAGCACCTGGGCGAACGTCATGCCCAGCGCGCGGGCCGCCTCGGCCTGGCCGGTGGCGACCGTGTTCACGCCGGAGCGGACCACCTCGCAGATGAACGCCGAGGTGTAGGCGATCAGCGCGATGCAGGCGCTGTTGAAGTAGTCGATGTTGACGTCCAGCTTCGGCACCGCGAAGACGAGGAACGCGAACACCAGCGTCAGGGGAGTGTTGCGGACCAGGTTGACGTAGGTGGCGCCGAACGCCCGCAACGCGGGGACCGGTGACACCCGCATCGCGCCGAGCAGCATGCCGAGGACGAGACTGCCGACGCCGGCGATCAGGAACAGCTTGACGGTGTTGTAGAACCCCTCGCGGAACAGGCTCGCGTTGTCCGTCAGGACGCGGAAGAACTCGCCCATACCTCGCTCTCACTCTCTCCAGACGGGACCGGGCGGGGAGGAGGACCTCCCCGCCCGGTCCGACGTCGGTGCGGACCGTCAGTACCGCTCGAGCTGCGGCGGGGTGGCCGGCGAGCCGGACTTGCCGAGCGTGCCGTCGTAGATCTTCTTCCAGGTGCCGTCGGTGAACGCCGCCTCGATCTGGTCGTTCACGTAGTCACGCAGCGCCTTGTCGTCCTTGGGCAGGCCGATGCCGTACTTCTCGGTGCTGAACGGCTGGCCGACGACCTTGAGCTCGTCCGGGTTCTGCGCGGCGTAGCCCTTGAGGATGGCGTCGTCGGTGGTGACCGCGTCGACCTTCTTGTCGAGCAGCTGCGAGACGCACTCGGAGTAGGTCTTGAACTCGACGATGTTCTCGCCCTCGGTCAGGCCCTCGTCGCGGATCTTCTGGATCGGCGTGGAGCCGGTGGCCGAGCAGATCTTCTTGCCCTTGAGCGTGTCCTTGCCGGTGATCGACGACTCGTCCTTGCGGACCAGCAGGTCCTGGCCGGCGACGAAGTACGGCCCGGCGAAGGAGACGTCGTTCTTGCGCTTGTCGGTGATCGAGTAGGTGCCGACGTAGTAGTCGATCTCGCCGCCCTTGATCGCGGTCTCCCGGTTGGCGGACGCGATCTCCTTGTACTCGATCTTCGCCGGGTCGACGCCGAGCGTGCTGGCGACGTACTGGGCGATCTCGATGTCGAAGCCGCAGCGCTTGCCCTGGGCGTCCTTGTAGCCGAGGTTCGGCTGGTCGAACTTGACGCCGATGACGACCTTGCCGGCCGACTTGATCTTCTCGAAGGCCGGGCTGCCGGCGACGTTGGCGTCCGTCTTGGGGGTGAAGGTGACGCCCGAGCTGCTGCAGTTGTCGCCCTGCGCACCACCGCTGGCGTTGCCGCCGCCGCTGGGAGCGGGGTTCCCCTCCTTGCCGCAGGCGGCCGCGGACAGGGCGAGCGAGGCCATCATGGCCACCGCCGCCACGCGCTTGTAACGCATACTCATCTCCTTCTTCGACGGAGTCGACGGGACGACTCCACTACGGACGCTCAGTGGGTGAGGATCTTGGAGAGGAAGTCCTTGGCCCGCTCGCTGCGCGGGTTCGCGAAGAACTCGGCCGGCGGCGCGTCCTCGACCAGCTTGCCGTCGGCCATGAAGATGACCCGGTTGGCCGCGTGCCGGGCGAAGCCCATCTCGTGGGTCACCACGACCATGGTCATGCCCTCGCTCGCCAGCGACGTCATCACGTCCAGCACCTCGCCGACCATCTCCGGGTCCAGCGCGCTCGTCGGCTCGTCGAACAGCATCGCCTTGGGCTGCATGGCCAGCGCGCGGGCGATCGCCGCCCGTTGCTGCTGACCGCCGGAGAGCTGCGCCGGGTACTTGTCCGCCTGGTTGGCGATGCCGACGCGGTCCAGCAGGGCCAGGCCCCGCTCACGGGCCGCGGCCGGCTTCTCCTTGCGGACCTTGACCGGCCCCAGCGTGACGTTCTCCAGGATGGTCTTGTGCGCGAAGAGGTTGAACGACTGGAACACCATGCCGACCTCGCTGCGCAGCTTGGCCAGGGGCTTGCCCTCGGCCGGCAGCGCCTGCCCGTCGAACGTGATGGTGCCGTTGTCGATCGGCTCCAGCCGGTTGATGGTGCGGCAGAGCGTCGACTTGCCGGAGCCGGACGGGCCGATGACCACGACCACCTCGCCCCGGCCGACGGACAGGGACACGTCGTCGAGCACGTGCAGCGGCCCGAACCACTTGTTCACCCCGTCGAGCACGATCAGCGGGTCGCCCGTCGTCACGTCGTCCACCGTCCCTGTCGTCCATGGCGGAATTCGGGGGTCGGTCGACCCCCGGTTGGGCAACTGTAGGCGGGGTGATGTGGCAGATCGCAACTCAGATGGTCACGGAGCGGTAACACCGGTCACCGGCGTACCGGCCCGTCCGAATTTCGTCACCCGCCGGTGGGGCCGGGTGGCGCCGCCGGGGCAGGCCGGAGATCATAAGGCGGTGACCGACGCGATCCGGCTGACCGACTACGCACGTGGTGGCGGTTGCGCCTGCAAGATCCCACCCGGCGAGCTGGAGGCGATGGTCGCCGGTCTCGGCGCCACCGGCGGCTCGGCCGACCTGCTGGTCGGCCTGGAGAACGGCGACGACGCCGCGGTGGTCCGGCTGGACGAGCGTACGGGCCTGGTCAGCACCGCCGACTTCTTCACCCCGGTGGTCGACGACGCCTACGACTGGGGGCGGATCGCCGCCGCCAACGCGCTCTCCGACGTGTACGCGATGGGCGGCACCCCGCTCGTCGCGCTCAACCTGCTCTGCTGGCCGCGCGGCGTGCTGCCGCCGGAGATGGCCCGCGAGGTGCTGCGCGGCGGTCTGGACGTGGCCCGGGAGGCGAACTGCCACCTGGCCGGCGGGCACAGCGTGGACGACGACGGCCCGAAGTACGGCCTGGCGGTCACCGGCGTGGTCCGGCCGGAGGAGCTGATCACGCTCGACGCCGGGCGGGCCGGGCTGCCGCTGTCGCTGACCAAGCCGCTCGGCGTGGGCGTGCTCAACACCCGGCACAAGCAGACCGGGCAGCGCTTCCCGGAGGCGGTCGAGTCGATGGCCCGGCTCAACCGGGACGCCGCCCGCGCGGCGATCGCCGCGGGCATCCGCTGCGGCACCGACGTGACCGGCTTCGGCCTGCTCGGGCACGCCTCGAAGCTGGCCCGCGCGAGCCGCCTGACGGTGGCGATCGACGCGGCGGCGGTGCCGTATCTGACGGGCGCGCGGGAGGCGCTGCGCGACGGGTACGTCAGCGGCGGCACCCGGCGCAACCTGGAATGGGTCACCCCGTGGACCGACTTCGGCGGCGCGGACGAGGGGGAGCAGCTGCTGCTGGCCGACGCGCAGACCTCCGGTGGCCTGCTGGTCGCCGGTGAGGTGCCGGGCGGCACTGTGATCGGCGAGTTGCTGCCCGCGTCGGAGCACCTGATCCGGGTGCGCTGAGCCGCCGGATCCACGGCGCGGCTGGGCCGTCGCCGCGGCACCGTACCCGATAAACTGTCATCTTCCAGCTACTCCGGGCAACGTCGCCCGAGGGAATTTTGCCCGGAATGGTCACAGACCGGTAACTTGCGCCCGGCTGAGGTCAAATGCACCCCACCATCGACATTAAGGCCCGATCCGGAGGCCGGTGGAACGAGCGCAGCGAGGAGGCGGCATGACCGAGCTGTGGAACTGGAGAATCGACGGCGGCGAGCCGGTGGAGGTCTACCCGGCACTGGCCGAGGCGCTCGGCCGGGTGGTGATGCCCATGGCCGTCGCCGACCCGATGCGGCTCCCCGCGTACGCGGTGGTCTGCGACGTGTGGGAGGCGCCCGGGCTGTACGGCACCGTGGTCGACTGTTACGGGGTGCCCGAGAGCCTGTCCGAGCTGCCCGCGATCGCGGCGCTGGCCCGGCTGCTGGGCCGCAACTGCCTGATGCGCGACGACACGCTCGACGCCGGCCGGCACCTGCTGGTCGCGCCGGACGGCACCATCCGGCCGGTGCACTTCGACGTGGCCGACACCGACGACGGCGAGGTGCTCAGCCACCACCGGCTCTGCACCGTCGCCGACGCGCGCTGCCGGGGCTGGTCGCAGTGCCACCGCTCCCGCTGGGCCCCCGACACGGTCGCCCCGGCGCTCGCCGCCGCTTGATCGCGGACGCCGGCCGGCACCCGTGACAGGTGCTCGCCGCCGTGTCCCCTCCGGCGGCGAGCGGTGGCGGCCCCGGGCTCAGCCCCGGGCCGCCGGCTGCTGCCCCCGCACCACGAGCTGGTCGAGCAGCGTCGCCGTGACGGCGGCCACGGCGTCCACCGCGGCGTCGAACGCGGCCGCGTTGTGCGCCGCAGGGGTACGGAATCCGGAGATCTTCCGGACGTACTGCAACGCGGCGGCGCGGATGTCCTCCTCGGTCACCACCGGGACGTACGGCTCACGCAGGGTCTTGATGCTCCGGCACACGACTCCTCCTCGTTCGATCCGATCGGCTCCACCCGGATACGCTGTCCGGGTCATGACTACCGCAGCCGCGGGCAGCCCGCGCACCTATCAGGTGCGTACGTACGGCTGCCAGATGAACGTGCACGACTCCGAGCGCATCTCCGGCCTCCTCGAGGACGCCGGGTACGTGCGCGCCGCGGAGGCCGACGAGCAGCCCGACGTGGTGGTGTTCAACACCTGCGCGGTCCGGGAGAACGCCGACAACCGGCTCTACGGCAACCTGGGTCATCTGCGCCCCGTGAAGGCGAAGCACCCCGGGATGCAGATCGCCGTCGGCGGCTGCCTGGCCCAGAAGGACCGCGGCGACATCGTCCGCAAGGCGCCCTGGGTAGACGTCGTCTTCGGCACGCACAACATCGGCTCGCTGCCGGCGCTGCTGGACCGGGCGCGGCACAACGCCGCGGCCGAGGTCGAGATCCTGGAGTCGCTGGAGGTCTTCCCCTCCACGCTGCCGACCCGGCGCGAGTCGACGTACGCCGGGTGGGTCTCGATCTCCGTCGGCTGCAACAACACGTGCACGTTCTGCATCGTGCCCTCCCTGCGCGGCAAGGAGAAGGACCGCCGCCCCGGCGACATCCTCTCCGAGGTCCGCGCGCTGGCCGACTCCGGTGTGCTGGAGGTGACGCTGCTCGGGCAGAACGTCAACTCGTACGGCGTCGAGTTCGGCGACCGGTACGCGTTCGGCAAGCTGCTGCGCGCCTGCGGCGACATCGACGGGCTGGAGCGGGTGCGGTTCACCAGCCCGCACCCGAAGGACTTCACCGACGACGTGATCGCCGCGATGGCCGAGACGCCTAACGTCTGCCACTCGCTGCACATGCCGTTGCAGTCCGGCTCGGACGACGTGCTGCGGGCGATGCGCCGCTCGTACCGGTCGGAGCGTTACCTGGGGATCATCGAGAAGGTCCGGGCGGCGATGCCGGACGCGGCGATCACCACCGACATCATCGTCGGCTTCCCCGGCGAGACCGAGGCCGACTTCGCCCGCACGCTCGACGTGGTGCGGGAGGCGCGGTTCTCCTCGGCGTTCACGTTCCAGTACTCCAAGCGCCCCGGCACCCCGGCCGCCACGATGGACGGGCAGCTGCCCAAGCGGGTCGTGCAGGAACGCTACGAGCGGCTGATCGCCTGCGTCGAGGAGATCACCTGGGCGGAGAACAAGAAGCTCGTCGGCGAGACGGTCGAGGTGCTCGTGGCCGTCGGCGAGGGCCGCAAGGACGAGCGCACCGGCCGGATGTCCGGCCGGGCCCGCGACGGCCGGCTGGTGCACTTCGCCACCGGTGACCTGGCCGGGCGGATCCGTCCCGGCGACATCGTGCACACCACTGTCACGTACGCCGCCCCGCACCACCTCAACGCCGACGGCGCGCCGCTGGCGCACCGGCGTACCCGGGCCGGGGACGCGGCCGAGGCGGGACAGGTTCCGCGTACCCCCGGGGTGCTGCTCGGCCTGCCGACGATCGGCGCCCCGGCCGCCCCACCCGCCCCGGTAGGCGGCTGCGCCGCCCCCTGACCGCATGTAAGGAAGGGCCCCCTTTTAACACTCGGTGTTAAAAGGGGGCCCTTCCTCTACCGGAGGCGTTAAGAAGGGGCCCTTCCTTACATCAGCAGGCGGTGCCGTTGAGCTTCACGCTGCCCGGCGTCGCGGCGGTGCCGTTGGCGGTGAAGCCGACGGTGACCGACGCGCCCGGCGCCAGCGACGACGCCCAGGCCGGCGCGGCCGCCGTCACCGTGGTGCCGGACTGCGTGACAGTGGCGTTCCAGCCGCTGGCGAGCGTCACCCCGGACGGCCAGGTCCAGGTGGCCGACCACGGGTTCACCGCGGCGGTGCCGGTGTTCTTGACGGTCAGCTCGCCCTGGAAGCCGCCCGCCCAGGAGTTGATCTGCTTGTAGGTGGCGGTGCAGCCACCGGTCACCGGAGGCGGCGGGGTGGTCGGCGCCGGCGACGTGTTCGGCGTGCCGGTGGGGGACGGGCTGGTGGTGCCGCCACCGCCGGTCGGCGGGATCAGGTACGGCGTCAGGATGTCCTGCTTCGGCTGGTTGATCGTGGTCCAGTCGTCGTTGGCGATGCCGCCGGTGTCACCCGAGTTCGGGTTCCACGACCAGTACGTGAACGACATGCCGTTCACGCCGGTGCCGGTGTACGCCATCAGGTTCTGGAG
This sequence comes from Micromonospora sp. CNZ296, assembly GCF_007827635.1. Classification (NCBI taxonomy): domain Bacteria; kingdom Bacillati; phylum Actinomycetota; class Actinomycetes; order Micromonosporales; family Micromonosporaceae; genus Micromonospora; species Micromonospora sp. CNZ296. Next base: position 222,608 of record NZ_VISW01000012.1, on the reverse strand, counting down.
CCAGATCTTGTCCTTGGGGTCCTGGAGCGTGGTGCCGAACTCGCCCATCATGATCGGCGCGATGTTCTGCTTGTAGAGGTAGCCCCAGTACTTGTCCCAGATGGCCGGCATGTTCGCCGGGTAGGTCGGGTCGTCGAACCAGGCCTGGCGGTACACCGACGTGGCGTACTCGTGCGGCGAGTAGACCAGCCGGTTCGCCACGCTCAGCCGGACCGGGAACTGCCCGGCCTTGGACAGGTTGCCGCCCCACCAGCCGCAGTCCTCGTCGTTGCTGGGGTCGTTGTCCCAGACGTTCGACAGGCCGCCGCTCGGGCAGCTCACCCCCTCCACGAAGATCAGCCAGTTCGGCTGCACGCCGAGGATCGCGTTTCCGGCCCGCTCGGCGGCCAGCCGCCAGTCCCGGGCGGTGTCGCCGCAGCCCCAGCAGGCGCCGGTGGCGGCCGGGTTGGTGCCCTCGGCGTGCGGCTCGTTGTGCAGGTCCGCGCCGATCACAGTGGTGTTGCCGGCGTACCGCTGGGCCAGCATCTTCCAGTCGTTGATCCAGGTCGCCTCGGAGACCGTCGAGGTGTACCAGAGCGGCGACTGCCCGGCCGACGTGGGCCGGTGCCGGTCCAGGATGACCCGCATCCCCTTGCTGCCCGCGTAGTCGATGACCTTGTCGAGGATCTGCAGCGGGGAGAGCCCGATCAGGTCCGGGTTGACGAAGTCGTTGATGCCGGTGGCTGTCGCGCCGGCCTTGAGCGCGTCGTTCGAGTACGGGATCCGCAGCGTGTTGTAGCCCAGCCGGGCCATGGTGTCGAGCTGCGAGCGCCACGGGTTGCTCGACCACAGGCCGTGGAACGTCTTGTTGTCGGTCTCCATCCCGAACCAGTTGATGCCGGTCAGGCGGACCGTCGCGCCCGTACTGTCGACGATCTTGCTGCCGCTGGTGTGCAGGTAACCGGTGCCGGTGCCACCGGCCGCCGCAGCGGCCGGTGCGGTGGAGACGGCGGCGGCGACGAGAACGCCGGCTGCCGCGGTGGCGAGCGCCGTCAGGGCGCCGCCGAGGGCGGTGCGTCGGTGCATGGAAGCTCCACTTCGGATGCCCGCGCCGCGCAGGCGCCGCGGGCGGCAGGACCAGGAGGCACGTCCCGCTCGTCATCGAGTACGCGCGCAGCGCGCGCCGGGCCGTGTCGTGTGGACGGCCACCCGCGAGATGTCGCACCGGCGATCGTCGACGGCGCAGATCAGCCGTCGATGCCCTCGTGCCGGTGCCGGAACCTGGCTCCGCCGCTCATTCTGATCAGCCTGCCTCGATGCGTCAACCCGGCCCGGACGCAGGTGAGCCCCCGGCCGACCCGGCCGGGGGCTCACCCGATGTGTCTGTCCGCCGGCCTGCCCGGCCGGGGTGCTCGCGTCAGCCGGCCTGCTCGGCGAGCTGGAGGAACTGCCGCTTCGAGGCGAGCGCCTGCTCGGCCTCCTTGATCCGGCGGGCGTCACCGGCGGCCTGGGCCCGGGCCAGCCGGTCCTCGGCCTCGGCGACCTGGGCGCGCATCTGCGCCAGCAGCGGGTTGTCCTCCTTGGAGGTACGCCGCCACGCCGAGTCCATCACGTCGCGGACCTTGTCGTCCACGGCCCGCAGCCGGCGCTCCAGCCCGGCGGCGGCCTCGCGCGGCACCCGGCCGGCCTCGTGCCACTGCGCCTGGATCTCCCGCAGCTTCGCCTGGGCGCCCTTCGGGTCGCCGTCGACGTCCAGCGCCTCGGCCTCGGCCAGCAGCGCCTGCTTACGCTCCAGGTTGGCCCGCTGCTCGTTGTCGCGGGCGGAGAAGACCTCGCTGCGGCGGGTGAAGAACTCGTCCTGCGCGGCGCGGAACCGTTCCCAGAGCTTCTGCTCGGCCTCCTTGGCGGCGCGCGGCGCGGCCTTCCACTGGGCCATCAGGTCCTTGAGCTGACCGGCGGTGACGCCCCAGTCGCTGGAGTCCTTGAGCTTCTCCGCCTCGGCGACCAGCTCCTCCTTGACCGTCTGCGCCTGCTTGCGCTGCTGGTCGAGGGAGGCGAAGTGGGCGCCCCGGCGGCGGGTGAAGCCGTCCCGTGCGGCGGCGAACCGCTTCCACAGCTCACCGTCGGCTTTCTTGTCGACGCCGCGGATGGTCTTCCACTCGTCGAGGATCTCCTTGAGCCGGTCACCGGCGGTCTTCCAGCCGGTCGACTCGGCGGCCAGCTTCTCGGCCTCCTCGACCAGGGCGGTCTTGCGCGCCAGCGCCTCGCCCCGGGCGGCCTCGCGGGCGGCCTTGGCCTCGCCGGCCTTCTCCTCGGCGACGGTGGCCAGCTTGTCCAGGCGGGCGGCAAGGGCGTCGATGTCACCGACGACGTGCGCCTCGGCCAGCGACCCACGGATGCGGCGGATCGTGGTCAGGGAGTGGCCGGCATCAGCCGCGCCCGAGTTGAGCCGCGCCTCGGTCAGATCGACCTCGGTCACCAGGTCGGCGTAGCGCCGGGCGAAGTGGGCGAGCCCTTCCTCCGGTGCCCCTGCCTGCCAGGATCCGACCACCCGCTCGCCCTCGGCGGTCTTGACGTAGACCGTGCCGTCCTCGTCGACCCGTCCGAAGGCAGTCCAGTCGCTCATGTGCCCATCCTCGTTCTCCCGGCGTCGAGGGGACAGCCCCCTCGTTCGCCGCCACGGCGCAGCAAACTTTCTCCCGGCATTGTCACAGGTCCGCCCCCGTCCGTGTCGAGCGCCTGTCGCCGACCGTGACCATACGGTGTTGTACGCCCCCGATGACCGGATCGGCGCGGGGACGCACCGGGGGATCCCGATAGGTTTGGGGGCGTGTCCCTGGTCGCCGCCGCCGTGTGCCCCCACCCACCGTTGATCGTGCCCGAGCTGGCCGGCGCCGCCGCGCCCGAGCTGGACGACCTGCGCGCCGCCGCCGACGCCGCTGTGGCCCGGCTGCTCGCCGCCGGCCCCGAGGCGATCCTGCTCGTCGGCGGCGGGCCGGAGACCGTCCGGTTCAACTCCGCCGACTGGGGCTCCCTGCGCGGCTTCGGGCTCGACCGGCCGGTGCGGCTGTGGAAGATCTCCTGCTCCGGCGGGGAGCGCCTGCCGCTGAGCCTGACCGTCGGCGCCTGGCTGCTCAACCGCTCCGGCACCGAGCTGCCCCGCCTGGCCCGGTCGGTGGCGCACGACGCCACACCGGCCGAGTGCGCGGAGTTCGGCGCGAGCCTGATCGACGACGACGATCCGCGGGTCGCGCTGCTCGTGCTCGGCGACGGGTCCGCCTGCCGGGGCGTCAAGGCGCCGGGGTACGACGATCCGCGCGCCGAGGAGTACGACGAGGGGGTCGCCGCGGCCCTGGCCGGCGCGGACGCCGATGCGTTGCTCGGCCTGGACCCGGGGCTGTCGGCGGAGCTGAGGGCCGCCGGGCGGGCGCCGTGGCAGGTGCTGGCCGGTGCGGCCAGGGCGGCGGGCGGCGACTGGCGCGGCGAGCTGAGCTACCACCGCGCCCCCTACGGCGTCGCCTACTTCGTGGCGAACTGGGAGCGGTCGTGACGGTCGTGGCGGTGGTCGGGCCGACCGCGGCCGGGAAGTCGGCGCTGAGCATCGCACTGGCGCACGCGCTCGACGGCGAGGTGGTGAACGCCGACTCGATGCAGCTCTACCGGGGCATGGACATCGGCACCGCGAAGCTGACGCCGGCCGAGCGCGAGGGCGTGCCGCACCACCTGCTGGACATCTGGCCGGTGACCGAGCCGGCCAGCGTCGCCGAATACCAGGCGCTGGCCCGCGCGGCCGTCGACGACATCCTGGCCCGGGGACGGGTGCCGCTGCTGGTGGGCGGCTCCGGGCTGTACGTGCGGGCGGTGCTGGAACAGTTCGAGTTCCCCGGCACCGACCCGGCGCTGCGGGAGCGGCTGGAGGCGGAACTCGCCGCGGTGGGCCCCCTGCCGCTGCACGCGCGGTTGACCGAGGCCGACCCGGGCGCGGCGGCGAGCATCCTGCCCACCAACGGGCGGCGGATCGTGCGGGCGCTGGAGGTGATCGAGCTGACCGGCGCGCCGTTCACCGCGTCGCTGCCGTCGCCCACGCCGTACTACCCGTCGGTGCAGCTCGGCGTGGACCTGGACACCGCTGCGCTGGACGAGCGGATCGCGCTGCGGGTGGACCGGATGTGGGCCGACGGCCTGGTCGACGAGGTGCGGGCGCTGGTCGGCGAAGGGCTGCCCGACGGGCGGACGGCGAGCCGGGCGCTCGGCTACCAGCAGGTGCTGCGGTTCCTCGCCGGAGAGCTGACCGAGGCGCAGGCGCACGAGGAGACGATCCGCGCGACCCGCCGGTTCGTCCGGAGGCAGCGCTCCTGGTTCCGGCGTGACCCGCGCGTCCACTGGCTGGACTCGGCGTCGCCCGCGTTTCTCGACACTGCCCTGCGGGTGGTCGCCGAGCATCGGCCATGATGGGGGAGTGGAGTTCACCAAGGGTCACGGCACCGGCAACGACTTCGTCATCCTGCCCGACCCGGACGGCACCCTCGACCTGACACCCGGCCTGGTCGCCGCGCTCTGCGACAGGCGGCGCGGGCTCGGCGGCGACGGCGTGCTGCGTGTCGTACGCGCCGCCAAGCACCCCGAGGGCGTCGCGCTCGCCGGTGAGGCCGAGTGGTTCATGGACTACTGGAACTCCGACGGCTCGTTCGCCGAGATGTGCGGCAACGGGGCCCGCGTGTTCGTCCGCTACCTGCTGGACCGTTCGCTCACAGCCCCGTCGGGCGGGACGCTGCCGATCGCGACCCGCGCCGGCCTGGTGCGGGCCCGCGTCGAGGGCGAGGACGTGGCGGTCGAGATGCGCCGCCCCCGGCTGTACGACACGGCCACCGCCACGCTCGGCGGGCTGACGCTGCCCGGCACCGCCGTGGACGTCGGCAACCCGCACCTGGTGTGCGCGCTGCCCGCCGCGCTGGAGCTGACGGCCCTCGACCTGACCCGCGCGCCCGAGGTGGACGCCTCGACGTTCCCGTCCGGGGTGAACGTCGAGTTCACCACGCCGGGCGAGCCGGTCGACGGCACCGACGGGCACGTGCTGATGCGGGTGTACGAGCGCGGCTCGGCCGAGACGCTGTCCTGCGGCACCGGCGCGTGCGCGGTGGCGGCGGTGGCGTTGCGTGACGCCGGCCTGGACACCGGCACGATGACTGTGGACGTGCCAGGCGGGCGTCTGACGGTCACTGTGACAGCCGATTCGTGCTGGCTCTCCGGCCCCGCCGTCCTGGTGGCGACAGGCACCCTGACCCCCGCCGCCCTGCACCCGTAGCCCGCGCCCTGCCCCGCCCCGCCCCTGCCCCGCCCTGCCCCGCCCCGCCCCCGCCCGGTGCCGCCCGCCCTCCCGCCCCCGTGATCAAGGAGTTTGTGGCGGATTCCCGGTGCTTCGGTGACGCGAACTCCTTGGTCAACACGCGCATGGTGAGTGGTGTCGGCGGCCCTGGCAGCCGTGGCCCCCGCTTCCGCCGGCGCACGGCCGCCCAGCGTGATCAACACCAGCTCGGCGAAGTGGTCATATCGCGGAGCCTCTGATGCCGCCACTTCGGGGAACTGGTGTTGATCAAGGGTGATGATGCCGCCACTTCGGGGAAGTGGAGTCGATCAAGCTGCGGTGCGTCAGGGGGTCGCGCTGGCGTTGGCGGCGATCTCGGGGAGGTCGGCCGGGCCCGGGTCGGCCGCCGGGGCCGGCGTCGCGGCCGGGTTCTGCGCGGCGGCCCGTACCGCGGCGGCCACGGCCGGGGCGACCCGGGAGTCGAAGACGCTCGGCACGATCACCGTCGGGTTGATCTTGTCTTCGCCGACCACGTCCGCGATGGCCCGCGCAGCGGCGAGCGCCATCTCCTCGGTGAACTCCTCGGCGTGCGCGTCGAGCATGCCGCGGAACACGCCGGGGAAGGCGAGCACGTTGTTGATCTGGTTCGGCTGGTCCGAGCGGCCGGTGGCGACCACCGCGGCGTACTTGCGCGCCTCCCGCGGGTCCACCTCCGGGTCGGGGTTGGCGAGCGCGAAGACGATCGAGTCCTTCGCCATCGCGGCGACGTCCTCGCCGGTGAGCAGGTTCGGCGCGCTCACGCCGATGAACACGTCCGCGCCGCGTACCGCCCCGGCCAGGTCGCCGGAGTAGTTCTCCTTGTTGGTGTTCTCGGCCAGCCACTGCCAGGCCGGGTTGAGGTCCGGCAGTCCGCGGTGCAGGGCGCCCTGGCGGTCGTACGCGATGATGTCGCCCACGCCCTGGCGCAGCAGCAGCTTCATGATCGCGGTGCCGGCCGCGCCGGCGCCGGAGACCACGACCCGGACGTCCGCGAGCTGCTTGCCCACGACGCGCAACGCGTTCGTCAGCGCGGCCAGCACGCAGATCGCGGTGCCGTGCTGGTCGTCGTGGAAGACCGGGATGTCCAGGGCCTCGCGCAGCCGGGCCTCGATCTCGAAGCAGCGCGGCGCGGCGATGTCCTCCAGGTTGATGCCCCCGTACGCGGGCGCGATCGCCTTGACGATCGCCACGATCTCGTCGGTGTCCTGGGTGTCCAGCACGACCGGCCAGGCGTCCACCCCGCCGAAGCGCTTGAACAGCGCCGCCTTGCCCTCCATCACCGGCAGCGACGCGGCCGGGCCGAGGTTGCCCAGGCCGAGCACCGCGGTGCCGTCGCTGACCACGGCGACGGTGTTGCGCTTGATGGTGAGCCGGCGGGCGTCGGCCGGGTTCTCCGCGATGGCCATGCAGACCCGGGCCACACCCGGGGTGTACGCGCGGGACAGCTCGTCGCGGGTGCGCAGCGCGACCTTCGGGGTGACCTCGATCTTGCCGCCGAGGTGCAGCAGGAAGGTGCGGTCGGAGACCTTGCGGACGTCCACCCCGTCGAGCGCGGTGAGCGCGTCGACGACCTGGTCGGCGTGGCCGGCGTCGGCGGTGTCGCAGGTGAGGTCGACGATCACGTGCGCGGGGTCGGAGTCGACCACGTCCAGCGCGGTGACGATGGCCCCGGCCTCACCGGCGGCGGTGGTGAGCCGGCCGATGGAGGAGGCGTCGGCGGGTACCGCGATCCGGATGGTGATGGAGAATCCGGCACTCGGCAGTCGGGTGTTGGCCACGAGAAACTCCTCCGTCGGCGCTGAGCGGCTCGACTGGCATTTCTACTCGCCCGCCCAGGTCGCCCGGCATCCGCCCCCGCTACCCGTCGGTAGCGTCACGGGCATAACACAGGTGCGTCCGGCGTTGTCACATGTCAGGATTGCTGTCACGCGCCGAAAATTCTCGGCGTTGCCCAAAACGGACAGGAGACGCATTTGCGCGAGCAGGAGACCTTCCATCCCTACACCGACGACGAGTTCGACGCCACCACCGGCGAGTACGAGCTGTCGGAGCGGCAGGCGCTGCGGCGGGTCCCCGGCCTCTCCACCGAACTCACCGACATCAGCGAGGTCGAATACCGTCAGCTCCGGCTGGAGCGGGTCGTCCTCGTGGGGGTCTGGACCGAGGGCACCCAGTCCGACGCCGACAACAGCCTCACCGAGCTGGCGGCGCTGGCCGAGACGGCCGGTTCGCAGGTGCTCGAAGGGCTGATCCAGCGTCGTCACCGGCCCGACCCGGCCACGTACATCGGCCGGGGCAAGGTCGACGACCTGGGCGCGGTAGTGCTGTCCACCGGTGCCGACACGATCATCTGCGACGGTGAGCTGTCGCCGTCGCAGCTGCGCAACCTGGAGCAGCGCACCAAGGTCAAGGTGGTCGACCGCACCGCCCTGATCCTCGACATCTTCGCCCAGCACGCCAAGAGCAAGGAGGGCAAGGCGCAGGTCGAGCTGGCCCAGCTCGAATACCTGCTGCCGCGCCTGCGCGGCTGGGGCGAGACGCTGTCCCGGCAGACCGGTGGTAGCGGCCGCGGCGGTGGCGCCGGCGGCGGCGTGGGTCTGCGTGGTCCCGGTGAGACCAAGCTGGAGACCGACCGGCGGCGCATCCGCCACCGCATCGCGCGGCTGCGCCGCGAGATCAAGAGCATGGCGACGGTACGCCAGACCAAGCGCGCCCGGCGTACCCGTAACGCGGTTCCCGCGGTGGCCATCGCCGGCTACACGAACGCCGGCAAGTCCAGCCTGCTCAACCGCCTGACCGGGGCGGGTGTGCTGGTGGAGAACGCGCTGTTCGCCACGCTGGACCCGACCACCCGCCGGGCCACCACGTCCGACGGCCGGCTCTACACGCTGTCCGACACGGTCGGGTTCGTTCGGCACCTGCCGCACCAGATCGTCGAGGCGTTCCGCTCGACGCTGGAGGAGGTCGCCGACGCCGACCTGGTCGTGCACGTGGTCGACGGCACGCACCCGGATCCGGAGGAGCAGGTCCGGGCGGTACGCGAGGTGCTCGCCGAGGTGGGCGCCGACCGGCTGCCGGAACTACTGGTGGTGAACAAGACCGACGCCACCGACGAGGAGACGATGCTGCGGCTCAAGCGGCTCTGGCCGGACGCGGTCTTCGTCTCCGCCCACAGCGGGCGCGGGATCGACGAGATGCGCGAGGCCGTCGAGCGGCGGCTGCCCCGGCCGGCCGTCGAGGTGCGCGCGGTGCTCCCGTACGACCGGGGTGACCTGGTCGCCCGGGTGCACCGGCAGGGTGAGGTGCTCAGCACCGCGCACCTGCCCGAGGGCACGCTGGTGCACGTGCGGGTCAACGAGGGGCTGGCCGCGGAGCTCGCGCCGTACCGGGCGGGTGACCGGCTGACCAGCGACGAGCGGGTGGGCGCCGGGCGGTGAGCCGTCCGGCGTCACCCGCCGGAAACCCGTGCCGTGCGACACTGAGCGTCATGCGGCACGTTGTCTCCTCGGTCACGCTCGCGCTCGGCCTGGTCGGCGCGGTCGTGGCGCCGGCCGGGCCGGCCCCGGCGGCTCCCGCCGCGGCCCCCGTGCTGGCCGCGGCTCCCAAGAAGAAGTGCACGGTCGAGGACGACCGGCTCCGCGAGCTGTCCGGCCTGGTGGCCACCAGCAACGGGTACGTCGTGATCAACGACGGCTCGGACGACCCCAGCCGCAAGCGGGTCTTCTATCTGGACACCAAGTGCAAGGTCGACAGGGAGGTCCGTTACTCCGGTGACGGGCCGCTCGACACCGAGGACCTGGCTCTCAGCCCGGACCGCAAGACGCTCTGGATCGCCGACACCGGCGACAACGTGGAGAAGAAGACCCGCCGGGAGCGGGTCGCGGTCTGGACGATGCCGCTGAGCGGCTCGAAACAGCCGGTGCTGCACCGGCTCAGCTACCCGGGCAAGGAGCCGCACGACGCGGAGGCCCTGCTCGTCGGCGACGACAACATGCCGCTGGTGATCACGAAGGAGCTCTCCGGCAAGTCGGAGATCTACACCCCGACGGTGAAGCTGAAGACGAGCGGCGACACCGAGGCGATCCCGATGAAGAAGGTCGGCGAGGTCACGCTCCCGAAGACCAGCACCGAGAACAAGCTCGGCTCGCCCGGGCGGGCGCTCGTCACCGGCGCGGCCCGCTCGCCCGACGGCAGCAAGGTCGTGCTGCGCACGTACGCCGACGCGTTCGAGTTCGACGTGGCCGGCGGCGACATCGTCAAGGCGCTCATCACCGGCAAGCCCCGGGTCACGCCGCTCGCCGACCCGTTCGGCGAGGCGATCTCCTACACGCCGGACGGCAAGCTGTTCGTCACCGTCTCCGACGGCGGCACGCTCGACGAGTCGGACCCGATCGACATCCTCACCTACACCCCGTCGACCACCGGCGCCGAGGCGCTGCCGAACGGCGGCAAGGCCGACACCAAACCGGCCGCCCAGAAGTCGTGGCTCGAAGGGCTCTCGCTCGACGAGATCACGTACCTGATCGCGGCCGTCGGGGTGCTCGGCGCGCTCCTGGTCGGCGCGGGTATGTTCGGCATCCTGCGGGCGCGGCGCAAGCCGGCGCCGCGGGCGCCGGCCGACGAGCCCGAGCGCAGCGGCGAGTTCCCGGTGAACAACGGCTTCCCGTCGGGCGAGCGGCCGGCCGCGCCGCGCGGCGGTGTCTACGGCGGCGGTCAGGGCGGCGTGTACGGCGGCGCGGCCAACGGCGACCGCCCGGCGTCCGGCGGTGTCTACGGTGGTGGCCGGCCGGGCGGCGGCGTGTACGGCGGCGGCCCGCAGGAGGGTGGCCGTGGTCAGGGCGGTGGCCGTCCCCCGGGCGGAGCCCGTCCGCCGGGTGGCGGCGGCGTCTACGGCGGCGGTGGTGCCCCGGCCGGCGGCGGAGGGCGCGGCGGCGTCTACGGCGGCGGAGGTCAGGGTGGACCGGGCGGCGGTGCGGGCCAGGGTGGCCCCGGTCGTGGCGGCCCGGGTGGCGGCGGCCAGGGCCGCGGCGGCCCTGGTGGCGGCTATGGCGGCGGCCCGGGCGGGGCCGGACACCGTGGGCAGCCGAACGGCGGCGGACCGCGGGGGGACGGCGGCCGGGCCGAGCCGCCGCGCCGCGGCCAGGAGCCGCGGGGCGGGCGCCGCGACGACGGCTACGACGGCCGGGGCCAGTACGGCCCGGTGTCCGGCGGTGGCCGGGAGTACCGCGGCGACCGCTACTGAGACGACACGACGAAGGGGTGACCGGCCACCGGTCACCCCTTCGTCGTCGCTGTCGCTCAGATGCGGCGCAGCACCGCCACCACACGGCCCATGATGGTGGCGTCGTCGCCGGGGATCGGGTCGAAGGCCGGGTTCTGCGGCATCAGCCAGACGTGCCCGTCGCGCCGCCGGTAGGTCTTCACCGTCGCCTCGCCGTCGAGCATGGCGGCCACGATGTCACCGACCTCGGCGTTCGGCTGCTGCCGGACGACCACCCAGTCGCCGTCGCAGATCGCCGCGTCGAGCATCGAGTCGCCCTTGACCTGGAGCATGAAGACCTCGCCCTCGCCGACCAGCTCGCGGGGGAGGGGGAAGATGTCCTCCACCGCCTGCTCGGCCAGGATCGGCCCACCGGCGGCGATGCGGCCCAGCATCGGCACGTACGCCGGGGCGGGCCGCTGCGCGCGGGCCGCCTCGTCGTCCGCCTCGCCCGGCGCGCGGACGTCGACGGCGCGCGGACGGTTCGGGTCGCGGCGCAGGAAGCCCTTCTTCTCCAGCTCCTTGAGCTGGTAGGCGACGCTGGACGGGGACACCAGCCCGACCGCCTCGCCGATCTCGCGCACGCTCGGCGGGTAGCCGTGGCGCTCGACCCAGGTGCGGATGAACTCCAGGATCCGCCGCTGCCGCGCGGTCAGGTCGACCGTCGCCGGGTCGGGGAAGCTGCTCACCACCGGGGTGACCGGACGCACCGCCGCGGGGGCGGTGCGGCTGCGGGCGGTACGGGGGCGACGGGTCGCCGGAGGACCCGCCCCGTCGTTCGGCTGCGGGTTCTTCTGCCGGCTGGCCCGGTCCTCGGTCACGTCCGTCCCTCCCTGGTCGGCGCTGGGGTGCCTCGTCGGCTCGTGGTGCGTGTGGTCTGACCGTATAGGTGAGATCGGCCATTTTCAAACATCTGTACGACCTGCTGTCGGCGTGTCGCGCCGAATTCCTGGATTTCCGAACTGGTGTTCTGATAGAAGAGTACGCCGCTCGAACGGATGTTCTATCCCGGCCGCCCGTGACTAGCACGGGAGGCCGTCCGTTGGGCTCCTCGGTGGCGTCGTGCCGGGCGTGATCCTGATGACGCGCCGGACACGCCCGCCAACTTGACCTCGCTTGGGGTTCGGCATACGGTCGACCCCTAGATGTAGTAGTCACACGGGCGTAAGTTGCCTACAGGTTGGGTTCGACTACCGAACGCACTCCCGCACCGCGCACTCGGCGACGGTCATCGGACGATGGCCCCGCCGTGTCGACGCGTGCCCGGGAGCCGGTAGGTGTGCCCGCGATCGACGGAGGAGGTCGGGCGAATGCGGTGTCCGTACTGCCGGCACGCCGACTCCCGGGTGGTCGACTCGCGGGAGGCCGACGACGGCCAGCTCATCCGGCGGCGACGGTCGTGCCCGGAGTGCGGCAAGCGGTTCACCACCGTCGAGGAGGCGGTGCTCGCGGTGGTCAAGCGCAGCGGGGTGACCGAGCCGTTCAGCCGTACGAAGATCATCGGTGGGGTGCGCAAGGCGTGCCAGGGGCGCCCGGTCGACGACGACTCGATCGCGCTGCTGGCACAGAAGGTCGAGGAGACCGTGCGGGCCAAGGGGGCGGCCGAGATCCCCAGCCACGAGGTGGGCCTGGCCATCCTCGGCCCGTTGCGTGACCTCGACGAGGTGGCCTACATGCGGTTCGCCAGCGTCTACCGGTCCTTCGACTCGCTCGCCGACTTCGAGCGCGAGATCGAGACGCTGCGGGCCGCCGCGCGCGCCCGGGAGGGCGCCGGTGCCGGTGCGGCGGACGCCGCCGGCGCGATCAGCTGACATTCACGGGTTTCTGACAGGCACACGAGGCGCGGTGGGTGACCGTTGCCGACGAGGGGGGCGAGGGCGTGACGACCAGCAAGTCACGGAACAAGGCCGGGGCGGGGCTGAAGATCGAGCGCGTCTGGACGACCGAGGGGGTGCATCCCTACGACGAGGTCGCCTGGGAGCGCCGCGACGTCGTCATGACGAACTGGCGGGACGGCTCGATCAACTTCGAGCAGCGCGGGGTGGAGTTCCCCGAGTCCTGGTCGGTGAACGCGGCGAACATCGTGACCACCAAGTACTTCCGGGGCGCGGTGGGGACCCCGGAGCGGGAGTGGTCGCTGCGGCAGCTGATCGACCGGGTGGTCGAGACCTACCGCACCGCCGGTGAGGAGTACGGCTACTTCGCCACCCCGGCCGACGCCGAGGTGTTCGCGCACGAGCTGACCTGGATGCTGCTGCACCAGGTGTTCAGCTTCAACTCGCCGGTGTGGTTCAACGTCGGCACGCCGTCGCCGCAGCAGGTCAGCGCCTGCTTCATCCTCTCCGTCGACGACTCGATGGACTCGATCCTCGACTGGTACAAGGAGGAGGGGCGGATCTTCCAGGGCGGCTCCGGCGCCGGGGTCAACCTCTCCCGGATCCGTTCCTCGAAGGAGCTGCTCTCCTCCGGCGGCACCGCCTCCGGTCCGGTCAGCTTCATGCGCGGCGCGGACGCCTCCGCCGGCACCATCAAGTCCGGTGGCGCCACCCGGCGCGCGGCGAAGATGGTCATCCTCGACGTGGACCACCCGGACATCGAGGAGTTCGTGGCGACCAAGGCGCGCGAGGAGGACAAGATCCGCGCGCTGCGGGACGCCGGGTTCGACATGGACCTGGGCGGCGCCGACATCGTCAGCGTGCAGTACCAGAACGCCAACAACTCGGTCCGCGTCTCCGACGAGTTCATGACCGCGGTGGAGAACGGCGGCGGCTTCGACCTGCGCGGCCGGCTCGACGGGCAGACCATCGAGACGATCGACGCCAAGAAGCTGTTCCACACCATCTCCCAGGCGGCCTGGGAGTGCGCCGACCCGGGCCTGCAGTACGACGACACCATCAACGACTGGCACACCTGTCCGGAGACCGGGCGGATCACCGCGTCGAACCCGTGCTCGGAGTACCTGCACCTGGACAACTCCTCGTGCAACCTGGCCTCGCTGAACCTGATGAAGTTCCTCCGCGCCGACGGCGGCTTCGAGGTGGAGAAGTTCGTCAAGTCGGTCGAGTTCGTCATCACCGCGATGGACATCTCGATCTGCTTCGCCGACTTCCCGACCGAGAAGATCGGTGAGACCACCCGCGCCTACCGGCAGCTCGGCATCGGGTACGCCAACCTGGGCGCGCTGCTGATGGCCTCCGGCCTGCCGTACGACTCGGAGCAGGGCCGGGAGGTGTCCGCCGCGATCACCTCGCTGATGACCGGCACCGCCTACCGCCGTTCCGCCGAGCTGGCCGGCATCGTCGGCCCGTACGACGGCTACGCCCGCAACGCAGAGCCGCACAAGCGGGTCATGCGCAAGCACGCCGCCGCCAACGACGCGATCAAGCCGACCGGCACCGTGGCGACCGCCGTGCAGCGCGAGGCGACCAAGCAGTGGACGCTGGGCAACAAGCTCGGTGACAAGTTCGGCTGGCGCAACTCGCAGGCCAGCGTGCTCGCCCCGACCGGCACCATCGGCCTGATGATGGACTGCGACACCACCGGTGTCGAGCCGGACCTGGCACTGGTGAAGTTCAAGAAGCTGGTCGGCGGCGGCTCGATGCAGATCGTCAACCAGACCGTGCCGCGTGCCCTGCGCAGCCTCGGCTACCCCGAGGAGCAGGTCGAGGCGATCGTCGAGCACATCGCCGACCACGGCCACGTGGTGGACGCCCCGGGCCTCAAGCCGGAGCACTACCCGGTCTTCGACTGCGCGATGGGCGAGCGCTCGATCGCGCCGATGGGTCACGTGCGGATGATGGCGGCCGTCCAGCCGTTCATCTCCGGCGCCATCTCCAAGACGGTCAACATGCCGGAGCAGGCCACCGTCGAGGACGTCGAGAAGATCTACTTCGAGGGCTGGAAGCTCGGCCTCAAGGCGCTGGCGATCTACCGGGACAACTGCAAGGTCGGCCAGCCGCTGTCGGCCGCCAAGCCGAACAAGGCCACCGCCGAGACGCAGGCCCCGGCCGCCGAGGTCGAGAAGGTCGTGGAGAAGGTCGTCGAGTACCGCCCGGTGCGCAAGCGGCTGCCGAAGAAGCGCCCGTCGCAGACGGTCTCCTTCTCGGTCGGCGGCGCGGAGGGCTACCTCACCGCCTCGTCCTACCCGGACGACGGCCTCGGCGAGGTCTTCCTCAAGATGTCGAAGCAGGGCTCGACCCTGGCCGGTGTGATGGACGCCTTCTCGGTGGCCATCTCCATCGGTCTCCAGTACGGCGTCCCGCTGGAGACGTACGTCAGCAAGTTCACCAACATGCGCTTCGAGCCGGCCGGCATGACCGACGACCCGGACGTGCGGATGGCCGCCTCGGTGATGGACTACATCTTCCGTCGCCTGGCGCTGGACTTCCTGCCGTACGACCGCCGCGCCGAGCTGGGCATCTTCACCGCCAAGGAGCGGGCCGCCCAGCTCCGGGCCGAGGCGGAGGCGGAGGCGAGCGGTGCGGACCTCACCGCGATGGCCGCCTCCGCCCCGGTCGAGGCGCCCGAGCCGAAGACCGGCCCGATCGCGCAGCCGGCGCAGGAGATGGCCGACGCCGCGGCCGTCAAGCCCGCGCCGTCGGTGGGTTCCAGCACCGAACTGCTGGAGGCCGTGATCGGCAAGGCCGCCGACGCGCCGCTCTGCTTCACCTGCGGTACGAAGATGCGGCCCGCCGGTAGCTGCTACGTCTGCGAGGGCTGCGGCTCCACCAGCGGCTGCAGCTGACGAAAGCAACGAGCCCCGGGCGTTGGCGCGCCCGGGGCTCGTGAGCCGGGACGGAACCCGACCTGTTTCCTTGCAGAGACAGATCTTCGCTCCTCCCGGCTCGGTCAAGCAAGTTAATCGAGTAGGAGTGGAGAAAGTCATGGCTGATAAGGCCAAACCTGTTCATGTCGTCCCTCGTGACGGCGAGTGGGCTGTGGTCCGGGAGGGAAATCAGCGGGCATCGTCGCTGCACCCGACTCAGGCGGAAGCCGAGAGGGCTGGGCGGCCAGTAGCCCGGGCGGACCAGACGGAGTTCTACCTTCACGGCAGAAACGGTCAAATCCGTGAGCGAGACAGCTACGGAAACGATCCGAATCCGCCACGTGACTCACGCTGACTAGAAGGCCGGGGCGTACGCGAAGGCGTGCGCCCCGCTTGCCCTCATTCGTCCTCGCGGCTGGCTTAAGGGCCAGCGGTGAAGTGTGTGTACCGGCAGGTCCGGGTTCAGGGCAGAGTCCGGAGGAACGCCTGCCATGCCTGACGCCCGAAGCGTAGAACGGGACCGGCCGCATCCTTGCTGTCGCGGATCAGGATGTTCTCGCTGACGGCGGCAACCTCTACGCACGCGCCGCCGTTGTTGTCGCTGCGACTCGACTTGCGCCACTTGAGGCCGAGGCGATCCGGGCTTGTCACGGCCACCTCCAGTTCCGTCAGCGTGCCAGCTCATCCGCCAGTTGCCGGATGAGCTTGCGCGACTCTACCGGCCCGAGCGCGGCGGCACGGAGCCGGTCCCACAGCCGAGTGTAGGCCCGCACCGCGTCCGGTCGGTCGAGGTAATCCGCGTCCGTGAACGTCTCTACGTAGATCACATCCGAGCCGGCGTCGTCGCCGAAGCGCAAAATGATGAAGTTGAAGGACGCCGTTTCGTAGGTCTGCGCGTCGAAGGGGAAGACCTGGAGCGAGACATTCGGCTGGTTGCTCACCTCCACGAGGTGGCGGAGTTGGTCGCTCATGGTGTCGACGTCACCGATGTTCCGCCGGAGCGCGGATTCGCTCAGGATGAAGCTCAGCTCCGGGCCGCCGTCCTGACGCAAGATCGCCTGCCGCTCAAGTCTGATGGCAACCGTTCGGTCCAGATCCTCGTCGTTGGGGCGCGGGTGGGCGGTGGCGTTCATCGCGCGGATGTAGGGCTCGGTCTGGAGGATGCCGGGAACGACCTCCGGTTGGTACCAGCGAATCTCCGACGCGTCGCCCTCTAGGTCGAGGTACTGGCGGAACCAATCGGGTACGGCGTTGCGGTATGTGCTCCACCGCCCTCGCTGGCGCCCGGCACGAGCGAGTTCGCGTAACGGCTCAGCTTCCTCGCCCGTAACGCCGTACAGGTCGAGCAGGAGATGCAGGTCGGTCAGCTTGATGCCCGATTGACCCAGCTCGATGCGGCTGATCTTGCTCGCTGCGGCATCGATGACTGCTGCCGCCTCGTCCTGCGTCCTGCCGGCGTGCTCCCGAGCCCGCTTGAGTGCGAGTCCGAGCCGCCTGCGCTGGATTGTCGGGTTGACCATCGGCTGATTATCGCCCTCCGCATCGAGATGACGCGACACGCTCGGCAGGGTTCCAAAACAGGAGTCCAACTTTAGTCTAGTTGGGCTTCCAAAATGGAAGTCTAAGTTTGGGAGGGCGGCATGCGTACTCGTGTGTCGTACGAGGACTACGTGGTGGCGGTCGCGCTGACCCTCGCCCGGCGACACCGTCCGGTGTGGTCCTGGCGGCGGTGGCGGCGGATCTGCCGCTGCGGCGCGGAACTGCCGTGCCGCGTACGCCATCGCATCCCGATCCGTCGCGGCCACTGGCCGGGAGAGGAGCAGACGTGACGGAGCCGCAGGTCCGGCAGATCCTGTCGGTACACGTACCCGGCGTCGACGGCTTCTGCGCAGGGTGCCGGGCGTGGTGGGCGCGGCTGTCCCCGTACCCCTGTCAGCAGGTCGAATGGGCGGCCCGCCGGCAAGCGCGGACGGCCACCCGGCGCTTCCTGGACGGCCTCCGGTGACCGCCCACGGGCCGGTTCTTCCGGTGTGGAGCTGCGGTGGGTGTGGCGCTCCGTGGCCCTGCCCGACGCGGCGTCGTGAGCTGCGGGCCGAGTTCGCCGGAGCGCCGGTGTCGTTGGGCTTGTACATGGGGTCTTATCTGGTGTGGGCGGCGGAGGATCTGACCTGGGTGACGGCCGGGGTGTTGCATCAGCGCTTCCTCGGGTGGGTGCGATGAATGTCATTCGGCCGGGCGACGAACGGTTTCATTACTGCGACGGCTCGCACCGGTGGGTGCCGCTCGATCCTGACTTCGACCAGGAGGTCTGGGAGGCCATGGTGCGTGAGCACCAGCAGCGGCACCTGGAGGAGATCTCCCGAGGGCTTCGTCCCCGTCGGCCGAAACGGCTGTAGGTGCCCACGGTCACAGACCATCGTGTACGCGAGCTGGAATGCTCGGGGGATGAGCACGGCAGACATCTATCGGGTCTTCGCCGAGCGTGAGACGCGCGGCGTGTCCCCGGCGTACGAGCGGTTGTCGCGGGCGGTGGCCGGTGACCGGGAGCTGCTCGCCCTGCTCGACACGCTGCCGCCGGCCAAGCGTCAGCCGAACCTGCTGTTCGGGGTGGTGCGGCTGCGCGGCGGGCCGGTGGACGACCCGGCGGCGTTCCGCGCGTACGTGATCGGGCACTGGCCGGACGTCGCGGCGCAGATGCGGACGCGGGCGACCCAGACGAACGAGGCGGGGCGCTGCGCGGTGCTGCTGCCGGTGCTCGCCGCGTTGCCGCAGCCGCTGGCGTTGCTGGAGGTGGGTGCGTCCGCCGGGCTGTGCCTCTACCCCGACCGGTACGCGTACCGCTACGGCGACCGGCGGGTCGGCGACGGCGAGCCGGTGCTCGACTGTGACTTGACCGGCACCGAGCCGCCGGTGCGGCGCCCGGAGGTGGTGTGGCGGGCCGGGCTCGACGTGAACCCGCTCGACGTCACCGACCCGGCGGACGTGGCCTGGCTGGAGGCGTTGATCTGGCCGGAGCACCGGCACCGCCGGGCGCGGCTGCGCGCGGCGGCTGCGGTCGCGGCGGCCGACCCGCCGCTGCTGGTGCGCGGTGACCTGGTCGACGACCTGCCGGCGCTGGCGGCGCAAGCTCCGGCCGGGGCGACGCTCGTGGTGTTCCACAGCTCGGTGCTGTACCAGGTGCCGCCGCCACGGCGGGAGGCGTTCACCGCGCTGGTCCGGACCCTGCCCGGCCACTGGCTCGCCAACGAGGACCTGTCGGTGCTGCCGCACGCGACGCTGCCCGAGCCGCCCGCCGACGGGTTCCACAACGTCCTGGCCCTGGACGGTCGCCCCCTGGCCTGGACCCGGGGCCACGGCCAGGCGCTCACCTGGTTCGGCGCGGCGCGGCCGTGAAGACCGCCGGACCGCCCGGCCCGGCTCAGTCCGGCAGCGCGTCGACCGCCGAGGCGAGCACGCCCCGCAGGTCGGCCTCCGCGCCGGCCGGCAACGTCTCCGGCTTGACCACCTGGTACGCCACGCGCACCTCGTAGTGGTCACCTCGCCAGGCCCAGCCGTCGAACCGGGTCTCCCCGCCGTCCCACGGGCGCACCGCCGTGCAGGAGGTGTCGCCCGGGCCGGCGTCGCTCGGTTCGGCGGCGATGCGGTCGCACCGGTCCCGCCGCCACGTCGCGTCGTACCTGCCCTCGGCATCCGTGGCCACGGTGACGACCAGGTCGCCGCGCATGGCGGTGCCACTGGTCAGGTCGACCGCGCACTCCTTGGAGCCGCTGCGGTCACCGAGGTTCGCCGAGGCGGTGGGCTGAGCGCCGGGCGCGAGCCGCGCCAGCAGGTCGGCCGGGAGCAGCGCGCAGGGGTCGCGGAGTTCCCCCGGCGACGCCGTCTCGTCGGCGGTGCAGCCGGCGGAGGCCAGGAGCACCCCGATGACCAGCAGTAAGGCGGCCGATCTCGTCATGTTGTCCTCCTCGGACGATCGCGGGCGACCGTAGCAGCGCGGCGCCAGCCCCGCCCTCCGCTGCTCCGCCCCGTCGATCATGAGGTTGACGGCGCGGCACGCCGACCTCGCCCCGCCAACTTCATGATCGACGGAGCGGGGGGCGGCTGCGAGATCGGCGCGACGGCGGCATGACCGGCGGGCTGCTGGTCCGGCCACCGTCGCCGAAGGGCCGACGGGACGGTCAGCGACCCCGTGGCGTCACCGACACCTGCTCGGCGATCGCGATCACCTGCTCCACGGTGAGCCGTAGGGGCGCCTGCAGGTTGACCACCGCCCCGCCCGGCACCTCCGTCTGCAGGAACCACATCTCGTCGGCCCGGACCAACCGTGCGTCCCGCCCGCCGACCGTGACCGTGCGTTCCTCCACCGCCCCCATCACCGTGTGCAGCAGGTCCGGGTCGCGGCCAGCCACCACCTGCACGGCGAGCATGTCGCCGGGGGACTTGCCGCGCAGGGTGAGGATGGTGTCGTCCTTGAACGAGGCGATCCGCCACCCGCGGGGCGCGACCCGGACCCGCAGGGGTATCGGCTGCGGCTCGTCGACGACGTCCCCGGCCAGCCGCAGCAACGCGCCGTCCGCCGCGAACCGGCCGTGGCCGGTCAGCGACACCCACCGACCCGATTTCTGTTCCCACGTCACGGTGACCTGCCGGGGCGCGGCGGGGTGCTCGTCCTCGTACAGTTCCGCCTGGTGGCTGCCGACGGTCACCCGCCGGGACGGCAGTGCGTGGCGATCCGGGCGCTCGTCCCGGACGGAGAGCCAGACATCGTCGGCGCCGCCATCCGACAGGTACACGGCGAGGAACCGGTCCGGCTCGTAGCTGTACCGCGGTGGTGCCAGCACCGCTGGGCGGGACCGCAACGTCAGCGGGAACTCGGGCATGGTCACCGCCACCAGCGTGACCGGCTCCGCCGGGCGGTCGACCGGACGCGCCGCCAGACCGACGCCCACCGCGACCGTCACCGTCGTCGCGGCTGCCGCCACCAGGAGGGTCCGGCGCCGCACCGGTCTGACGGTCCGGCGTGCCGATGCGGCCGGGAACTCGTCGACGAGGCGGTTGCGAGCGTCGTTCAGCGTCTCCGCTGACGCCTCCGGAGCGTCCGGTCCGTGCGTCCGCAACAGGGCGATCTCGTTCATGTCGGCTCCTTCGAGGTGAGCGCGAGTCGGGTGAGCCGGCGGGCCCGGTGCAGGCGGGAACGGACCGTGCCGACCGGAATGTCGAGCACGGCGGCGATCTGCTCGTACGACAGATCCGCCCAGGCGGTGAGCAGCAGCACGTCCCGGTCGCGCCGGTGCAGCGACGCGAGTGCCGCGGCCAGATCGCGGCGCAGGGCGCGGGCGTCCAGCCGGTCGATCGCGTCCTCGATCCCGGGCTGCGTCTCCGCTGCGGCGAGCCGGGCCAGTGCCCGGTACCGGCGCTCCTCGGCCCGTACGTGCCGGCGCAGCAGATTGGTCGCGATCCCGAAGAGCCACGGCCGTACCCCCACGTCCGGTCGGTACGCGGCCCGCCGTCGGAACGCGACGAGGAACGTCTCGGCCAGGAGGTCGTCGGCGGGCGGGCCGATCCGCCGGGCGAGGTAGCGGTGCACGGCGACGGCGTGCCGGTCGAACAACGGCGCGAACCGCTCCGGCTCGGTGACGGATCCGTGGATCAGGTCGCCGTCCGTTGCCGCCTCGGGTGGCCCGGCCCCGGGTGGTCGTCGTTCCTGGGCCGCGACCGGGTGCATCTCGTTCGTCACATCCCTTCATGCCCGGTCGGCGCATACCGGTTCACGCTGGTCCGAGGGCCGGTCGTCGTGTCCCTTCCCGCAGATCGGCCGGCAGCAGCGCGCAGGGGGCGCGGAGTTCCCCCGGCGACGCCGTCCCATCGGCGGTGCAGCCGGCGGAGGCCCGCCCCGTCGATCATGAGGTTGACGGCGCGACACGCCGACCTCGCCCCCGTCAACTTCATGATCGACGGAGCGGGGGCGGGAGGTGGTCCGGCCGGCTACTAGGGTCGCGGGGTGACCGAACCGCGGTGGCTCGCCGAGACCCGTGCGGCGTACGACGCCGTCGCCGAGGACTACGCGCGGCTGCTGCCCGACGTGGTCGAGCCGCCGCTGGACCGGGCCCTGCTGGCCGCGTTCGCCGAGACGGTCGGGCCGGGGCGGCCCGTGCTGGAGGTGGGCTGCGGTACCGGTCGCGTCACCGCCCACCTGCACCGGCTCGGCCTCGACATCAGCGGCGTCGATCTGTCGCCCGGCATGGTGGCGGTGGCCCGCCGCGCGTACCCGGACCTGCGCTTCGAGGTCGGCTCGCTGACCGAGCTGGCCGTGCCGGACGGATCACTGGCCGGGCTGGTGTCCTGGTACTCGGTCATCCATCTGCCACCGGAACTGCTGCCGGAGGTGTTCGCCGGTTTCCACCGGGTGCTCGCTCCGGGCGGTCACCTGCTGCTCGCGGTGAAGGCCGGCGACCGGCTCGACCGACGGGAGCAGGCATACGGCCACTGCGTCGCCTTCGACGTCTACTGGCTGTCCCCGGATCGGCTGGTCGCACAGCTCACCGCGGCCGGGTTCGCGGTGTCGGCGACGACGGTCCGCGCGCCGGTCGGCAGGGAGCGGCAGTCCCAGGCGTTCCTGCTCGCGCAGCGTCCGGCCGGCTGAACATTCACCACAGCCGACACCCGATCTGTACCACACGTGAGGACGGGACAGCGAAGAGTGGCCGCCCTGGCTAGGGTTGACGATCTCGGCGGAGGGAGACGGCATGCGCACCCGGATGCTCCTCGCGTCGACGCTGCCCCTGCTCTGGGGCGCTGTCGCCGGCTGGTGGACCCCGCGCGGGCCCGGCACGGTGGGTGCGGCACTCGCCTCCGTCGCGGTGAGCCTCGTCGTCGGGCTGGCCGCCGGGTGGCTGAGCCGGTCCCGCTGGTTGATGCTCGTCGCGCCGGTGATCTTCGCGGTGGCTGTCGAGCTGGTCCGGCTGCGGCTGCGTGGGCCCACCGTCGACCGTCCGCGCCTGTCCGGCTTCGGCGTCGTGGCGCTGCTCGCCGGCCGGGGCGTACACGGTCTGCTGAGCTTGTTGCCGCTGCTGGTCGGTGCCGCCTACGGCGCCGGACTGGCTCGCCGCCTCGACGCGGTGCCGCCGCGCCGGCCGGTGCCGCGCCGGCTGGGCCGGATCGGCGTCGGTCTGCTGGCCGCGTTGCTCGCGCTCGTCACCGTCGGCGTGGCCGTGCCGGGCCGCACCGAGCCGATCCCCGGCGGCATCGCCCGCTTCGACACCGTCGACTCCTCCGGGCGCGAGCTGGGCCTGCTGATCAGGGGTACGGACCGCGGCGCTCCGGTGCTGCTCGTGGTGCCCGGTCCGCCCGGCGGCTCGGAGATCGGCGCGGTCCGTCGCCATCTGCCCGAACTGGAGCAGCGCTTCGTGGTGGCCGTGTGGGACCGTGCCGGCGGGCCGCGGTCCTGGTCGGGGTTCCGCGCCCCGTCGGACTGGCGCCTGGACGACGAGGTGGACGACCTGGTCGCGGTGGCCCGGCACCTGCGGGAACGGCTGGGCCGGGATCGGATCCACCTGGTCGCGCACTCCGGCGGCACCATCGCCGGCCTGCTCGCCGTGCGACAGCACCCGGAACTGTTCGCCGCGTACGTGGGCGTCGGGCAGGTGGTGAGCCTGCGCGAGGCCGACCGCAGCCAGTACGCCGACACCGTGGCCTGGGCCCGCCGCACCGGCCGGACGGCGCTCGCGGACCGGATGACCGCGCAGGGGCCGCCGCCCTACCGCGACCTCTGGGCGTACGAGCCGTTGCTGACCAACGAGGCCGGGGCCTTCCCGGTCGACCGGGAAGGCGCGAGCGAGGACGAGACCGGGACCGTCGGCAACCTGGGCGTCTCCGAATACAGCCTGCTGGAGAAGGTGCACCTGTTCGGGTTCCTGGACGGCTGGGACGTGCTGTACCCCCGGTTGCAGGAGATCGACTTCCGGCGTGACGTGCGGCAGCTCGCGGTGCCGGCGTACTTCGTGGACGGCGCGCAGGAGGTGCCGGGCCGGCTGCGCCTGTTCGACGAGTGGTACGCGCAGCTCCAGGCGCCGCGCAAGGACCATCTGGTGATCCCGCGCGCCGGGCACCGTTCGATGTTCGAGCGGCCCGAGGCGTTCGTGCCGTACCTGGAACGCCTCGGGACCGGCGGCGGCCCGGGCGGAAACTAGGGCGGGCCGGGCGTCCGTAGACTTCAGCGGTGCGTGACGAGCTGGCGGGACGGCCCCTTACCGAACCGCACCCGTCGCGGCTGTCGCCGGACCACCCCGGGCGGGAGCGCATCCTCGCCGCGCACGCCGCCGCCCTGGCCGCCGGGGAGGCCGGCTACCTGGATCCGGAGACGGGGCTGTTCGTGCTCAGCGCGGGCTTCCTGGCGCGGCGTGGCACGTGCTGCGGGCGAGGCTGCCGGCACTGTCCGTACGTGGCCGATTAGGGGGCTTCCGTCCCCGCTGGGGCACGCCGTACGGTGTCCGACGGAACTCCGGCGGGTCGGACCCGCCGCCGACCGCGGAGGTCTCCCGTGCGTGCACGTATCTGGCTGGCCGTTGCGGCCGTCCTGCTCGCCGCCGGCTGCGCCGACGAGGGGCCGACCCGGTCCGGGCCGCCGGCCCCGCCTCCGCCGGTGCCGGTCGCGGCGGCGTCCTCGGGCGGGGCGTGCCGGCTGCTCGACTTCGCGGTGATCGCCGAGCACACCGGCGGCACGTTCGACGTGGCGGCGGCCACCGAGCGGGGCGACACCCACACGTGCGTGGTCCGGGCGGCCGGGGCGGTGCTGCCGGAGCTGACGCTGTCGGTGACCGAGACGTCGATCGACGCGGCCACGTTCGCCCTAGACGTGCAGCCGGGCGGCGCGGCGAAGATCACCAAGCTGGGCAAGGCCGCCTACCGGCGCACGCTGCCCAAGACCGCGAAGTCCGGGCCGGCCGCCGAGGTCGGCTGGCTGGCCACCGAGGGGCGGCTCGCCACCCTGCGCTGGACCGCCCCGGCCGGCACCGCGAAGGCGGAGGCGGACAAGACGGCCGGCAAGCTGGTCACGCTGGCCAAGGTGATCGACACGAGGCAGCTCTGATCGCGGGTCGCACCAAGGCAGCTCTGACCGGAAGCCGGCCTCAGCGGGCCGCGACGAACACCCGGGACGCCACCTCGCGGGGAAGGCGTACCCGATCGCCGGAGCGGTCGATGGAGACGGCGTCGCGTTCCTGCGCCACCGTCACGGTCGCGCCCGGGTCGACGCCGGCGGCGTGCAACTGCCGGAGCACGTCCGAGTCGGTCTGCACGCTCTCGCAGATCCGCCGCACCACGACCGGGCCGGACAGGCCGGGGAAGGCCAGGTTGCGCTCGCCCTCGACGGCGTCGGCAAGCGCCTGGCCCGGGTCGCCCAGCTCCGCCAGGCCCGGGATCGGGTTGCCGTACGGCGAGCGGGTCGGGCGGTTGAGCAGGTCGAAGACCCGCTTCTCCACCGCGTCGCTCATCACGTGCTCCCACCGGCAGGCCTCTTCGTGGGCCTCCTCGTAGGGCATCCCGATCACGTTCACCAGCAGCAACTCGGCCAGCCGGTGCTTGCGCATCACCGACACGGCGGTGTTGCGGCCCTGCGGCGTGAGAGTCAGGTGCCGGTCGCCCTCGACGGTGAGCAGGCCGTCGCGCTCCATGCGGGCGACGGTCTGGCTGACGGTCGGACCACTCTGCTTCAGCCGCTCGGCGATGCGGGCACGAAGCGGCGGCACCCCCTCCTCCTCGAGTTCGAGGATGGTGCGCAGGTACATCTCGGTGGTGTCAACAAGGTCGTGCTTCACGTCTGCGGCCTCCTGGGCTCCGATGGTACCCGCTCCCACCGACCATCGACGCAGGCGAAGCCGGAGGTGGCGGGCCGAATGGTGTTGACTGGGCCGCATGCCCGCCACCGCAGACCTGCTGGTCGAGCCCGACCGGCTCGCCGCCGAACTCGATCACGCCGACCCGCCGACCCTGCTCGACGTCCGCTGGCGGCTGACCGGCCCGCCCGGACGCGACGACTACACCGCCGGCCACCTGCCCGGCGCCGTCTTCGTCGACCTGGACACCGAGCTGTGCGGGCCGCCCGGCGCCGCCGGGCGACACCCGCTTCCGGACCCGGCGGCGTTGCAGGCCGCGCTGCGGGCCGCGGGCGTCCGCGCCGGTCGTCCCGTCGTGGTGTACGACGGCGGCGACGGCATGTCCGCCGCCCGCGCCTGGTGGACGCTGCGCTGGGCCGGGCACCGGCAGGTGCGGGTGCTGCACGGCGGCTTCCCGGCCTGGACGGCAGCCGGCCTGCCGGTCGACACGAGCGTGCCCGCCCCGGTCCCGGGCGACGTGACGGTGGCGCCCGGCGCGTTGCCGGTGCTGGACGCCGCCGCTGCCGCCCGGCTCGCCGCCGCCGGGCCCGGCGTGCTGATCGACGTACGGGCCGCGCCGCGTTACCGGGGCGAGCACGAGCCGGTCGACCCGGTCGCCGGGCACGTGCCGGGCGCTGTGAACCTGCCCGCCCCGGAGTACGTCACGCAGGGCCGGTTCCCCGCCGCCGAGGCGCTCCGGGAGCGGTTCGCCGCCGCCGGGGTGGACGCGGACGCGCCGGTCGGTGCGTACTGCGGCTCCGGGGTGACCGCCGCGCAGGCCGTGCTCGCGCTGCACCTGGCCGGTCGCCCGGACGCCGCGTTGTACGTCGGCTCGTGGAGCGAGTGGGTGGCCGACCCGGACCGTCCGGTCGCGACCGGCGGCACGTCCGGCCGGTGAGCGCACGACCGGTGGGCGCGTCCCGGACCACGTGCGACGATGGCCGCATGGCCGACGACACGGTGGTGGTGTGGGACGAGGCTCTCCTCGCCTACGACATGGGCGACCATCCCCTCGACCCGGTCCGGGTCGAGCTGACCATGGCGCTCGCCCGTGAACTGGGTGTGCTGGACCGGCCCGGCGTACGGCTGGTCAAGCCCGAGCCGGCCGACGACGCGCTGCTCACCCGCGTACACGATCCGGCCTACCTGGACGCGGTCCGGTCCGCGCCGCGCGACCCGCTGTTCGCCGGCTTCGGTCTGGGCACGTCGGACAACCCGGTCTTCGACGGGATGCACGAGGCGAGCGCGCTGATCGCCGGCGCCACGACGGCCGCCGCCGAGGCGGTGTGGCGCGGCGACGCCCGGCGCGCGGTGAGCGTGGCCGGCGGGCTGCACCACGCGATGCCCGCCCGCGCCGCCGGGTTCTGCGTCTACAACGACCCGGCCGTGGCCATCGCGCGGCTGCTCGACCTCGGCGCGCAGCGCATCGCGTACGTGGACGTGGACGTGCACCACGGCGACGGCGTGCAGGAGATCTTCTACCGCGACCCGCGGGTGCTCACGATCAGCCTGCACGAGACGCCGCTCGCGCTGTTCCCCGGCACCGGGTTCCCGGACGAGACCGGCGGCCCGGGCGCGGAGGGCACCGCGGTGAACGTGCCGCTGCCCCCGGGTGTGGGTGACGCGGGCTGGCAGCGGGCGTTCCACGCGATCGTGCCGTCGGTGCTGCGCGCGTTCCGGCCGCAGGTGCTGGTCACCCAGTGCGGCGCCGACGGGCACCGCAAGGATCCGCTGGCCGACCTGCACCTGTCGGTGGACGGGCAGCGGGCCACCTACCGCGCGCTGCGGGCGCTCGCCGACGAGCTGTGCGACGGCCGCTGGGTCGCCACCGGCGGCGGCGGGTACGCGCTGGTCGAGGTGGTGCCCCGGGCGTGGACGCACCTGCTGGCGATCGCCACCGGCGAGCCGGTCGACCCGGCCACGCTCACCCCGCCGGGCTGGCGGGACCTGGCCGCGCGGCGGCGACCCGGGCACGAGGTGCCGCTGCGGATGACCGACGACGTGGACCCGTCGTACCAGCCGTGGCAGCCCAGCGGCGAGCCGAACGCGGTGGACCGGGCCGTCGCGGCCACCCGCAAGGCCGTCTTCCCGCTGCTCGGGCTCGATCCGCACGACCCGCGCGACTGAGCCGGCGGCAGGGGAGGACCGACCGGTGACCACCGTCGAGCAACCGCTGGACGTGCTGCTCAGTGACGGCACGACCGTCCAGCTGCGACCGATCCGCCCGGAGGACGCGCCCGAGATCGTGGCCATGCACGGCCGTTTCTCGGAGCGCACCCGATACCTGCGGTACTTCTCGCCGTACCCGCGTATCCCGGAACGCGACCTGAAGCGCTTCGTCAACGTCGACCACCGCGACCGGGAGGCGTTCGTGGTGCTCGCCGGCGAGCGGATCGTCGCCGTCGGCCGGTACGAGCGGCTCGGCCCCGCCTCGCCCGAGGCCGAGGTGGCGTTCGTGGTCGAGGACGCCTACCAGGGCCGGGGCATCGGATCGGTGCTGCTGGAGCACCTGGCCGACGCGGCCGGGCGCAACGGCATCGTGCACTTCGTCGCCGAGGTGCTCCCGGCCAACGGGGCGATGCTGCGGGTCTTCGCCGACTTCGGCTACCAGGTCCAGCGCCAGTACGCCGACGGCGTGGTGCACCTGAGCTTCCCGATCGCGCCCACCGAGGCGACCCTGGAGGTGCAGCGCGGCCGGGAGCACCGCACCGAGGCGCGGTCGATCGCCCGGCTGCTCGCGCCCCGGGGCATCGCCGTCTACGGCGCCAGCACCACCGGCCAGGGCGTCGGCGCGGCGCTGCTCGGGCACCTGCGCGACGGTGGCTTCGCCGGGGCGATCGTGCCGGTGCACCCGAGCGCGGCGACGGTGGCGGGGCTGCCCGCGTACCCGTCGGCGGCCGACGCCGGCCAGGACGTCGACCTCGCGGTGGTGGCTGTCCCGCCGGACGCGGTGACCGACGTGGTCCGCGACGCGGCCCGCGCGGGCGCGCACGGCCTGGTGGTGATCTCGGCCGGGTTCGCCGAGTCCGGCCCGGCCGGCGCGGCGGCGCAGCGCGCGCTGGTCCGCGCCGCGCACCTGGCCGGCATGCGGGTGGTCGGCCCGAACTGCCTCGGCGTCGCCAACACCGACCCGGCGGTACGCCTCAACGCCACGCTCGCGCCGGTGCTGCCCGCGGCGGGCCGGGTCGGCGTGTTCAGCCAGTCCGGCGCGTTCGGGGTGGCGCTGCTGGCCGAGGCGTCCCGGCGCGGGCTCGGGCTGTCCAGCTTCGTCTCGGCCGGCAACCGGGCCGACGTGTCCGGCAACGACCTGCTCCAGTACTGGCAGGACGACCCGGCCACCGACGTCATCACGCTCTACCTGGAGACGTTCGGCAACCCGCGCAAGTTCGCCCGGCTGGCCCGGCGCATCGGCCGCCGCAAGCCGGTGGTGGCGCTCGCCTCGCTGGCCCGGCCGCCGGGCGTGGGGGACGCGCCCGCGCTGGACGCGGCTGCGGTGAGCGCGCTGTTCGCCCAGTCCGGGGTGATCCGGGTGGACACCGTGTCCGAACTGCTCGACGTGGGCGTGCTGCTGGCCCACCAGCCGCTGCCGGCCGGGCGGCGGGTGGCGGTGGTGGGCAACTCGTCGGCGCTGACCGGGCTGGCCGCGACCGCCTGCGCGGCCCAGGAACTGACAGTCGCCGACGGCTACCCGCAGGACGTCGGGCCGAGCGCGGGCGCCGCCGCGTACGCCGCCGCGCTCGGCGACGCGGTGGCCGACGAGCGGGTGGACGCCGTGGTGGCGGTGTTCGCGCCGCCGCTGCCGGGCCAGCTCGCCGACCCGGTGGCCGACTTCGCGGCGGCGCTGCCCGACGCGCGGGTCACCGGAAAGCCGGTGGTGGCGACGTTCCTGGCCGGGCTGGTGCCGGCCGGGGTGCCGGCGTACCCGAGCGTGGAGGAGGCGGTACGCGCGCTGGGCCGGGTGACCGCGTACGCGGACTGGCTGCGCCGGCCCGCCGGGGTGCTGCCCGAACTGGCCGACGTGGACCGGGCGGCCGGGCACGCCGCGCTGCGGCCCGACGGCGCCGACTCGGCGGCGTTGCTGCGCGCGTACGGGATCGACGTGGTGGAGTCGGTGCCGGCCGGCAGCGCCGAGGAGGTGCTGGCGGCTGCCGAACGGCTCGGCCGGCCGGTGGCGCTCAAGGCTGCCGCCCCCGGGTTGCGGCACCGCCTCGACCTGGGCGCGGTACGCCTCGACCTGGCCGACGCCGCCGCGCTGCGCCGCGCGTACGCCGAGATGGCCCCGGTGTTCGGCGCGGAGGTGCTGGTCCAGCCGATGGTCGCGCCGGGTGTGGCGTGCGTGGTGGAGCTGGTGGAGGATCCGGCGTTCGGGCCGGTGGTCGGGTTCGGGTTGGGTGGCGTGGCGACCGAGCTGCTGGGCGACCGGGCGTGGCGGGCGGTCCCGCTCACCGACCGGGACGCCGCCGAGCTGGTCGACGAGCCCCGCGCGGCGCCGCTGCTGCGCGGGCACCGGGGCGCCGCGCCGGTGGACCGGGCGGCCCTTGTCGACCTGCTGGTGCGGGTCGGCCGCCTGGCCGACGAGCAGCCCCGGGTGCGGTCGCTCACGCTCAACCCGGTGCTGGCCCGGCCGGACGGCATCTCGGTGCTGCACGCCACCGTGCGCACCGGCGCGGAGGCCGCCCGCCCGGACACCGGCCCGCGCCGCTTGTAAGGAAGGGCCCCTTCTTAACGCCTCCGGTAGAGAAGGGGCCCCCTTTTAACACCGCTCACCCACGCTCGGAGATCTGCTGCACCGACCACTCGTTGCCGTCCGGGTCGCGGAAGAACACGAAGCCGACGTTGTCCAGCGGATGCGGCACCGGGCGCGGGTTCTGGCCCATCACCTGGATCTCGCTCACCTCGACGCCCCGCTCGACCAGTTCGGCGCGCGCCCGCTCCAGGTCCGGTACGACGAGTTGCACGCCCTTGAGCGAGCCCGGCGGCATCTCCGGTACGACGCCCCGGCCGAGGACGATCGAGCACCCGGAGCCCGGGGGAGTGAGTTGGACGATCCGCCCCGCGCCGCCCAGATCCGTGTCGTGGTCGAGGACGAAGCCGAGCCGCTGCGCGTAGAACTCCTTGGCCCGGTCCACGTCGGAGACCGGCACCACCACCACTTCCAGTGTCCAGTTCACGTTGTCGCTCCTGTCGTCGAATCGGTGTGCAGCACTGCCGCGAGCCGGTCGAACGCCTCGGCCAGGCCGCGGGTCATCGGGTAGCGCAGGACGGTGTCGCGCCCCTGCGCGGTGGCATACCGCAGGTGGGTGACGACTGTGGTCCGGTCCGCCGAGCCGGTGAAGTCGTGGCGGACCAGCGTCTCGCCCGGATACGACTGGTCGTCGAAGAGTTCGGTGCAGACCAGCCGCGCCGGCGGGTCGACCTCCCGGTACGTGCCGCCCTGGCCCATCAGATCGCCGTCCGGGCCTCGGGAGACGAACCGCCAGCGCCCGCCCACCCGCAGGTCCACCTCGCACTCGACGAGGTGCCAGCCCCGGGCGCCCCACCAGCGGACCAGCAGCTCGGGGCGGGTGAAGGCGGCGAACACGAGGTGGCGGGGAGCGGCGAAGTCGCGGCTGAGCCGGATCTCCCGGTCGCCGGGCAGGGACACGGTCAGGCCGGTCACCGCTGCTCCCCGGCGGTCAGTTCGGCGAGCACCTCGTCCAGTCGCGCGTAGCTCTCGGCCCAGTAGTCCCGGTAGTCCGCCAGCCACGCGACCGCCTCCCGCAGCGGCCGGGCGTCGAGCCGGCAGGGACGGCGCTGGGCGTCCCGGCCCCGGGTGACCAGGCCGGCGCGTTCGAGCACCTTGAGGTGCTTGGAGACGGCCGGCTGGCTCATCGCGAACGGCTCGGCCAGCTCGGTGACAGTCGCCTCCCCGGCGGCCAGCCGGGCGAGGATGGCACGCCGGGTGGGGTCGGCGAGCGCGGCGAAGGTGGCGTCGAGCAGATCCGCGGGCACTTTCATAACCTCCTGGTTGTGTAACCAGTCGGTTGTATACGGTGGGAGCGCCCGGGTCAAGCGCGACAGGCCCCGGCGAACCGCCGGGGCCTGTCGGGGCTGGGGTGGGTCAGCAGGCGTACGCCTCCAGCCGGTTCGCCCGCTCCGGGTCGCGCAGCTTGAGCAGCGTGACCTTCTCGATCTGCCGGATCCGCTCCCGGGACAGGCCGAACTCGCGGCCGACCTCGTCCAGCGTGCGCTGCCGGCCGTCGTCCAGGCCGAAGCGCAGCCGGATCACCGCCTGCTCCCGCTGGGACAGCGTGGCCAGCACGATGCGGACCTCGTTGCGCAGCTCGCCGTTGGTGGCGGCGTCGCCCGGCTCGGTACGCGGGTCGACGGCGGCGACGAAGTCGCCGAGCGCGCTCTCGCCGTCCTCGCCGACGGCCTGGTCCAGGCTGACCGGCTCCCGGTCGTAGGAGATCAGCTCGATCACCTGGAACTCCGGGATCTCCAGCGCTGTGGCGACCTCACTGACGGTGGGCTCGCGGCCCAGCGTCACCGACAGCTCGCGGCGCACCCGGACCATCCGGTTGACCTGCTCGACCATGTGCACCGGGATGCGGATGGTGCGGGCCTGGTCGGCCATGGCGCGGGTGATGGCCTGGCGGATCCACCAGGTGGCGTAGGTGGAGAACTTGTAGCCCTTGGTGTAGTCGAACTTCTCGACCGCGCGGATCAGGCCGAGGTTGCCCTCCTGGATGAGGTCGAGGAAGGCCATGCCGCGACCGGTGTAGCGCTTGGCGATGCTCACCACCAGCCGCAGGTTGGCCTCCAGCAGGTGGTCCTTGGCGGCGCGGCCCTCGGCCGCGATCAGCGCCAGGTCCGCGTGCAGCTCGGCGGAGACGGGGGTGCAGGTGGCCAGCTTCTCCTCGGCGAAGAGGCCGGCCTCGATCCGCTTGCTCAGCTCGACCTCCTGCGCCGCGGTGAGCAGCTTGGTGCGGCCGATGCCGTTCAGGTACGCCCGGACCAGATCGGTGGAGACGCCGCGCTCGTCGGTGGCGTCGAGGTCCGTGAGGGCGACGTCCATGTCCTGGTGCTCGATCATCTGCTGGGTCATCTCTGTTCTCCCCGTGTCCGACGTGCCTACCGGTCCCGTGCCGCCCACGCGGTGGTGGCCGATGACAAACAGCTTGGCGGTCGGGGCGTGAGACGGGAGTGAGGCGATCGGAGACCCGACAGGAATCCCGGCCGGAATCCGGCGTTCCCTTGCCCGGCGCGGTTACCGTGCCACCGACCGGCCGTCGGGGCCGGCACGGCACTGACGATCGGAGAACGTGGTGGTCTTCAAGCGGCTCATGCAGGCGATGGGTGTGGGTGGACCGTCGGTGGAGACGGTGCTGGCCAACCCGAACTGCCGCCCCGGCGGCGAGCTGGCGGGCCGGATCCAGGTGGTCGGCGGCGACCACCCGGTGGACGTGAGCTACATCGCACTCGGCCTGGTCACGCGGGTCGAGGTGGAGAGCTCCGACAGCGAGTACGACGTGAACCAGGAGTTCGGCCGGGCCCAGGTGACCGGCGCGTTCCGGCTGGAGCCGGGGCAGCGGCACGACGTGCCGTTCCGCTTCCAGGTGCCCTGGGAGACGCCGCTGACCGACCTGTACGGCCAGCACCTGCACGGCATGACGATGGGTCTGCGTACCGAGCTGGAGGTGGCTCGGGCGATGGACAAGGGCGACCTGGACCCGGTGGCGGTGCACCCGCTGCCGGCCCACGAGCGGCTGCTGGAGGCGCTGCTACGGCTGGGCTTCCGGTTCGCGCGGGCCGACGTCGAGCGTGGACACATCTACGGCCTGCACCAGCAGCTGCCCTTCTACCAGGAGATCGAGTTCTACCCGGCGCCGCAGTACGCGGGCGCGATGAACCAGCTCGAGGTCACCTTCGTGACCGATCCGCGCCAGGTCCACGTGGTGCTGGAGCTGGACAAGCGGGGCGGCCTGTTCACCGAGGGCCGGGACGCGTTCGGCCGGTTCACGGTGGACCACGCGACGGCGGACCGGACGGACTGGGCCGCCCAGCTCGACGGCTGGCTGCGTCAGTCGCTGTCCCGTCGAGGGCTGTTCTTCTAGGCCTCAGAGGTCGAGCACGAGGGTCCGGGGACCGACGTTGACGCTCTCCACCAGCATGTGGGCGCGGAAGCGGCCGGTCTCCACCTTCGCACCCCGGGCGCGCAACTGTTCGACCACGGCGTCCACCAGGGGTTCGGCCACCTCGGCGGGCGCGGCGGCGGTCCAGCTCGGTCGCCGGCCCTTGCGGGCGTCGCCGTAGAGCGTGAACTGGCTGACCACGAGCAGCGGCGCCCCGACGTCGGCGGCGCTGCGCTCGTCGTCGAGGATGCGCAGCTCGTGCAGCTTGCGGGCCATGGTGGCGGCCACCTGCGGGGTGTCGGTGTGGGTGACGCCGAGCAGCACCAGCAGCCCGTCGGCGATCTCACCGGTCACCTCGTCGTCGACAGTCACCCGGGCCCGGCCGACGGTCTGCACCACCGCCCGCATCAGTCGGTCACCGGCTCGACGATGCCGCGCTCGACCAGGTGCGCCACGATCGGTCCGGCCGCCTCGGCCAGCTCGTCCAGGGCCACGTCGTGCGCGGCGGCCAGCAGGGCGAGCTGGTCGCGCAGCGGCAGCCGGCCGTCGGCGCCGCCGACCAGGGCGAGCACCAGCGGGTCGATCTCCTCGGACCAGCGCAGCCCGCGCGGCATGGCCAGGACCTGCCGGTCCACAGCCCAGCCGTCGTCGCCCATGGTGGCCTCCTGCCGCAGCTGGAGCCCGTCGGCGGCGCGGTAGCGGGCGGCGAGCAGGCCCTCGGTGTCCCGGGTGCGCAGCCAGTCCTGCCGGGCGAACCACTCGCCGATCCGGTCGCCCAGCGGCGGCTCGACCCGCTGGCGCAGGTCCTCCACCCGGACGACCGGCTGGTCGTGGCCGGAGCGGCGCAGCGAGACGATGCCGAAGCCGATCGCCTCCACCTTGTGCGCGTCGAACCAGTCCAGCCAGGCCGCCATCCGCTGCGGGTCGGCGCTCTCGCCGACGTCGGTGAGCCACAGGTTCACGTACGCCATCGGGTCGGCCACCTCGCGCTGGATCACCCAGGCGTCCAGGCCGGTGCCGGCGAACCACCCGGTGACCCGCTCGGCCCAGTCCTCGCCGGTGACGTGCACCCAGTTCGCCAGGTACTGCATGGTGCCGCCCTCGGTGAGCAGGTCCGGCGCGGCCGCTGCCAGCTCCGCGCCGATCGCGTCGCCGACCCGACCGGAGTCCCGGTAGACGTGCGTGGTGGTGCCCGGGCCGACCACGAACGGCGGGTTGCTGACCACCAGGTCGAAGCGGCGCCCGGCCACCGGCGCGACCATGTCCCCGCGCAGCAGCTCCCAGTCCTGACCGTTGAGCGCGGCGGTGGTCGCGGCGAACCGCAGCGCCCGCTCGGAGACGTCGGTGGCGGTGACCCGGCGGGCGTGGGTGCCCAGGTGCAGCGCCTGGACGCCGGAGCCGGTGCCGAGGTCGAGCGCGGTGTCCACGGTCGGGCGGACGGCCGCCGAGATCAGCGTCTGGGTGGCGCCGCCGATGCCCAGCACGTGCTCGGCGTGCAGCGGGCGCCCGGGCCGCGCGCTGGCCGGCACGTCGGCGAGCACCCACCAGTCGTCCCCGTACGGCTCCAGGTCGACCCCGGCGCGCAGGCCGTCGCCGTGCCGCTCCACGATGCCTCCGGCCAGCGCCTCGTCCAGGGCGAGCGGGGCCAGCGCGGCGGCCACCGCCGCCTCCGGCTCGGTCTGGTCGCAGATGAAGACGCGGATCAGCGTGGCCAGCCGGTCCCGGTCCTCGGTGGCGCGCAGCGCGGCCCGGTAGTCGTTGCGGGCCACCGCGCCGGTGCCCTGCGGGCCCAGGCGGTCGGCGATCCCGTTGGCGGTGAAGCGGGCGAGCGTGAGCGCGGTGCGCAGCGCGTCGACCGCGGCGGGGGAGAGCAGCATGTCGTGACGGTCCACGTGCTCATCCTGCCTCGGGCGCGGTCCGGCGTGGCGCGCACCCGCCGATCCATAACGTGGACCGCATCTATCGGCAACTATCTCTTTCATGTGTATCGATCTCTGGTTAGCATTCCTGCCAACATCCGTCGATGGGGCGATCCGGCCACAAACCGGGCCGCCCGGTAGGGAGCCAGACGATGCCCGACGTGTCCCTTCCCCGGCGGCGCGCGCTGCGTGCGCTCGCCGTCACGGCCGCCGCCGCGGCCTTCGCCGCCGCCGCCTCCACGCCCGCTCTCGCCGCGCCCACCGGGGAGATCCGGTACGCCGGCGCCGCGGACGCCGTCAGCGGCAGCTACGTGGTCGTGCTCAAGGGCGACGCGGTCGGCACCGCGAACACCCTCGCCGCCCGTACCGCCGTCCCGGACCGGGCCGCCGGCCTGGCCAAGCGCTACGGCGGCAACGTCGGCACGGTGTGGAGCTCCGCTCTCACCGGCTACAGCGCGAAGATGACCCCCGCCCAGGCGCGCCGCCTGGCCGCCGACCCGGCCGTCGCGTACGTCGAGCAGGACCGCGTGATGACCACCCAGGGCACCCAGACCGGCGCCACCTGGGGCCTGGACCGGATCGACCAGCGCAACCTGCCGCTGAACAGCACCTTCACCTACCCGAACACCGCCAGCAACGTGCGCGCCTACATCATCGACACGGGCATCCGCACCACGCACAGCGACTTCGGCGGCCGGGCCACCTGGGGCACCAACACGGTGGACACCAACAACACCGACTGCAACGGCCACGGCACCCACGTCGCCGGCACGGTCGGCGGCACCAGGTACGGCGTGGCCAAGAGCGTGCGCCTGGTGGCCGTCAAGGTGCTCAACTGCTCCGGCAGCGGCACCACCGCCGGCGTGATCAGCGGCGTCAACTGGGTCACCTCGAACGCGGTGAAGCCGGCCGTGGCCAACATGAGCCTCGGCGGCGGCGCCAGCACCACGCTGGACAACGCGGTGGCGAACTCGATCAACTCCGGCATCACGTACGCGCTCGCGGCCGGCAACTCCAGCGCCAACGCGTGCAACTCCTCGCCGGCCCGCGTCGCCTCGGCGATCACCGTCGGCTCGACCACCAGCACCGACGCGCGGTCGTCCTTCTCCAACTACGGCTCCTGCGTGGACATCTTCGCCCCGGGTTCGTCGATCACCTCGGCGTGGCGTACCAGCGACACCGCCACCAACACGATCAGCGGCACCTCGATGGCGTCCCCGCACGTGGCCGGCGCGGCGGCGCTCGTCCTGTCCGCGAACACCTCCTACACCCCGGCTCAGGTGGCCAGCTACCTGACCAGCAACGCCACCACCGGCAAGGTGACCAGCCCGGGCTCGGGCTCGCCGAACCGGCTGCTCTTCGTCGTCAACTGACGACACGGGCGACCTGACCACTCCGTGGGCCGCGGCCCGGCGGACCTCCCAGGGGTCCGCCGGGCCGCGTCACGTCGTCGGGGAGTCGCCGCCCCCGACCGGCGGCCGGCGCGGCACTATGGTCCCCATGACGCTGTCACTGCCCATCGACCCGCAGGCCAACGAGCTGCTGGCACGCAGCCCGCTGGCCCTGCTCCTCGGCATGGTGCTGGACCAGCAGGTGCCGATGGAGAAGGCGTTCTCCTCCCCGTACGTGCTGGCGCAGCGCCTCGGCCACGAGCCCGACGCCGCGGAACTGGCCGGGTACGACCCGGACGCCCTCGTGGAGATCTTCGCCCGGCCGCCCGCGCTGCACCGGTTCCCCAAGGCGATGGCGGCCCGTGTGCAGGAGGTGTGCCGGGCGCTCGTCGAGCGCTACAACGGCGACCCGGCCCGGCTCTGGTCCGACGTGACCGACGGCCGGGAGCTGCTGCGCCGGGTGGGTGAGCTGCCCGGGTTCGGCCGGCAGAAGGCGCAGATCTTCGTCGCGCTGCTCGGCAAGCGGTTCGGGATCACCCCGGACGGCTGGCGCGAGGCAGCCGGCGACTACGGCGACGCGGACGCCCACCGTTCGGTGGCGGACGTGACCGATCCCGAGTCGCTGCGCCGGGTACGCGAGTTCAAGCAGCGGATGAAGGCGGAGGCGAAGGCCGCGAAGGGCTGATCCGCCGTACGCCGCCGCAACCGGCCCGCCGTCCCTGTCGTTGGTCGCCAGGACGGGGGACAGGGGCGGACGATGACCGAGCAGCGGGGCGGGGCGCTGCTGCGTACCGCGTCCAGCCCCGGGCGGGCCACCTTCCTGGAGCTCTTCTTCGACCTGGTCTTCGTGTTCGCGCTGACCCGGGTCTCCCAGCGGCTGATCAACGGCGTCGACGGCTCCGCCGGTGCGGTGGCCGCCGACGTGGGCAGGACCCTGCTGCTGTTCCTGGTGCTCTGGCAGGTCTGGACGATCACCACCTGGGTCACCAGCCGGTACGAGCCGGAGCGCGCCGTCATCCAGGTCGTGGTGGTCGGCACCATGTTCGGCAGCCTGGTGCTGGGCGTGACCCTGCCCCGCGCCCTGGAGGAGCGGGCGTTGCCGTTCGCGCTCGCGTACGTGGTGGTGATGGTCGGGCGGCCGCTGCTGATCGCGGTGGCGTTGCGTGCCCACCCGCGGCGTCTGGTCCCGCTGCGGCTCGCCGTCTGGGCGGGGGTCAGCGCCCCGCTGTGGATCGCCGGCGCGCTGATGCCCGGTCCGCGCCTGGCGCTGTGGGTCGTCGCGCTGGCGGTGGACCGCCTCGGCACGTTCCTGGGCTGGCCGCTGCCGTGGATCGGGGCGTCGCGCATCCGGCAGTGGCTCGTCGCCGGGGAGCACCTGGCAGAGCGCTACCAGCAGATCTTCCTCATCGCGCTCGGCGAGTCGATCCTGGTGATCGGCGTGACCTACAGCGGGAAGGAGTTCTCCGGCGACGCGGCGGTGGCGTTCACGATCTCGTTCGTGATCACGGCGTTGCTCTGGCGCATCTACTTCTACCGGGCCGGTCACCTGCTGGCGGAGGCGCTGCGGATGGCCGGCACGCCGGGGCGGCTGGCCGAGTCGGCGGCGCAGACCCACCTGTTCATGGTGCTCGGGGTGCTCAGCGCCGCGGTCGGTTACGAGCTGGTGATCGCCCACCCGTACGACACGGCCCGGCCGAACTGGCTGGTCTTCGTGGTGGGCGGCCCGGCGCTGTTCCTGGCCGCTCGCTCCCGGTTCGAGTACGAGATCTTCGGCCGGGTGTCCCGCCCCCGGCTGGCCGGGCTGCTGGCCCTGGTGCTGCTCCTGCCCGCGCTGGCGACCGTGCCGGCGATGTTCGCGCTCGGCGCGGTGGCCCTCGTGCTGGCGCTCGTCGCGTTCGCCGACGCCCGCCGGGCCTGGCACCGGCCGCCGGAGTCCTCCGCCTCGCCGATCGGGCGGGAGGCGCTCGGCGAGGGCGGCCCGGAGGCGTGAGCCGTCAGGCGGCGGTCGGGCGGGACAGCGACGCCAGCGCGCGGCGTACGTCGGCCAGCGAGACGGTGGCGGAGTCGTCCAGGTCGGCCAGGCCGGCCTCGATCCACTGCCGCATCAGGGTGGTCACCCCGATTCCGCGCGCGTCGGCGGCGGCGCGGACCCGCTCGTACGTCTCCAGCGGGAGCCGCACCGACCGGCTGACCATCGGCACGTCGGTGTCGGGGGTGGGCAGCTGCGCCGGTGACGTGTCGTCGATCAGGTCGGCGAACGCGTCGCCTCCGGCGTGGAACCGCTTGGTCGCCTCGTCACGGTGCATCGTGACCGCCTCCTCGTCGGCGTGTTCTCCGCACCGCCTCGTCGTAGCGCTTGGCCTCGACGTCGCTCAGTTCGCGGGCGGAGAGGATGTCCCAGTCGTTGTCGGTGCCGTCGGCCGCGGCCAGCAGCACGGCGAGCCGCCGGCCGCGGTGGTCGGTGGCGTAGACCACCATGACGTCGTCCCCGAGGTGGCGGATGACCCGGCGCCTGCTGTGCAGGGCCTCCCAGACTTCCCCGGGTGTGACGTCGTAGACCCGCAGGTTCGCCAGCGCCTCGTCGGTGAAGCTGAACCGGTTGGCCACGGGCGAAGCGTACCACGCACGTAACACGCACCGGGCTGTCACGATTTTCGCCGATCATCCGTCCGGAGTGACAGGATGGGCCCTATCCCCTCGTAGGAGGTCCGTGGTGAAGCGTCAGGCGTACCAGCCGATACTGATCACCGACGCCCCGCGCAGCCAGGACGACCAGCTCAACAGCCGGCAGAAGCGTTACGTGCTGATGATGGCCATCCGGGTCGCGTGTCTGGTGGCCGGCGCGATCCTGGTCGGCGCGAAGGCACCGCTGCTCTGGCTCTGGCTGCCGCTGTGCGCGCTCGGCATGGTGCTCGTGCCCTGGCTGGCGGTGCTGCTGGCGAACGACCGGCCGCCCAAGGAGGAGCACCGCCTGGCGAACCGGTTCCAGAACCGGCACCGCGAGGAGCCCGCGCCCACGGCCCTCACCGCCGAGGAGAACCCGCACAAGATCATCGACGCCGAGCCCTGACCGGCCCGGGCGGAGCGCCGCCCGGACCGGCCGCCGGCGTCACGGCGTCGGGCGGGCACCCACTGTCGTCACGGCGAGCGCGCCCAGGTCACCGGCCCGGGCCAGCGCGGCACGCGGGTCGGCGCCGGCCAGCCACGCGGTGAGCAGCCCGGCCGCGAACGCGTCCCCGGCGCCGGTCACGTCCACCACGTCCACCCCGGGCGCGGGCGCGAACTCCACCACACCGCCGCGCTCCACCCACACCGCGCCCGCCGCGCCGCGCTTGACCACCACCCGGTGCGCCACCGCTGTGAGCGCCCGCGCCTGCGCCGCCGGGTCCAGCCCGCCGGCCAGCACCGTCGCCTCGTCCGTGTTGACCAGCAGCAGGTCGACGTCGCGTACCCAGGTCAGGAACGCCCCGCCGACGCGCCGCAGCGGCGCCGCGGACGCCGCGTCGACGCTGACGGTCAGCCCGCGCTCGCGGGCCGCGGCCAGCGCGCGCAGGCCGGCGCCGCGCGACCCGACGTCCAACAGGGTGTACGCGGACAGGTGCAGATGCCCGGCGTCGGGCGCGGCGGCCAGCGCCGCGTCCACGTGCCCGGCGGTCAGCCGCAGGTTCGCACCCCGCTGACTGATCATCGTGCGCTCCCCGTCGTGGGCGAGCACGATGACGGTGCCGGTCGGGTAGCCCTCGTGCCGCTCCACCGCGCACTCGACACCGATCCGGGTCAGCTCGGCCACCCGCTCCCGGCCGGTCTCGTCGTCGCCCACGGCGGCGACCAGCGTCACCGCCGCGCCCTGACCGGCGAGCCAGGCCGCGGTG
Source organism: Micromonospora sp. CNZ296 (assembly GCF_007827635.1). Classification (NCBI taxonomy): domain Bacteria; kingdom Bacillati; phylum Actinomycetota; class Actinomycetes; order Micromonosporales; family Micromonosporaceae; genus Micromonospora; species Micromonospora sp. CNZ296. Next base: position 182,095 of record NZ_VISW01000012.1, on the reverse strand, counting down.
TTCGCCGCCTGCCCGCCGCCGCTGAACCGGATCCCGGCCGCCGTGTCCGAGCCGGTCGCCAGCGGCCCGGACAGCACCGCGAGCACGTCGGTGATCACGTCGCCGACGACGACGATGCGCGGCCTCCCGCTCATGAGGTGGTCGCCGCGGCGACCGCGATCCGGGCCGCGAGATCGGCGTTGCGCAGGATGATCCGGACGTTCACCGCCAGGCTCGCGCCCTCGGTCGCGGAGTGGAAGTGCGACAGCAGGAACGGGGTGACCGCCTTGCCGGTGATCCCCTCGCGGGCCAGCGCCGCCAGTCCTTCGGCGAGCGTGCGGTCGTGCAGCGCCGGGTCGAGCTGCTCGTCGGCGGGCAGCGGGTTGGCCACCACCAGACCGCCGTGGTGCACGCCGTGCGCCGCGCGGGCGGCCAGCACGTCGGCCACCTGCTCCGGCGACTCGACAGACCAGTCCAGGTCGAAGCCCGCGTCGGTGAGGTAGAAGCCGGGGAACCGGCGGGTGCGGTAGCCGACCACGCCCACCCCGAGCGTCTCCAGCCGCTCCAGCGTGGCCCCCACGTCGAGGATCGACTTCACCCCGGCGCAGACCACGGCGATCGGCGTCCGGGCCAGCGTGACCAGGTCGGCCGACTCGTCGAACGTCTGCGCCGCCTCGCGGTGCACGCCGCCGAGCCCGCCGGTGGCGAACACGCCGATCCCGGCCGCCGCCGCGACCGCGCTCGTGGCCGCGACGGTGGTGGCGCCGTCCGCTCCGGTGGCCGCCGCCGGGGCCAGGTCGCGGACGGAGAGCTTGCTCACGCCGTCGACGGTGGCGAGCCGGGTGAGCTGGTCGTCGTCCAGCCCGACCCGCAGCCTGCCGGCGACCATGCCGATGGTGGCCGGCACCGCCCCGGCGTCCCGCACGGCCTGCTCGATCTCGCGCGCCACGCGCAGGTTGTCCGGCCGGGGCAGCCCGTGCGAGACGATCGTGCTCTCCAACGCCACGACCGGGCGGCCGTCCCGCAGGGCGTCGGCCACCTCACTACCGAGACTGATGTGAAAGTTGGTCACGTCGGCTACCGTACGGGCCGCCTCCGGCCGGGGCCCAGGTGGACCGGGGCGGACCGACCTGCAAAACTGGAACGCCGGAGGTGTAGTCGTGAGCACAGAGGTTCTCGAGCGTCCCGAGCTGAAGGACGCGGACACTGGTCCGGAGATGTTCCACTACGTCCGCAAGGAGAAGATCGCCGAGAGTGCCGTCATGGGCACCTACGTGGTCGCGCTCTGCGGCGAGACGTTCCCGGTCACCAAGGCGGCCAAGCCGGGCTCGCCGGTGTGCCCGAAGTGCAAGGAGATCTACGACTCGTACGCCGAGTGATCCCGGGCGGCTCCGCCGCCCCTGGACGTAACCTGCGGCGGTGACCACCTCCACCCCCCTTCTGCTCGCCGATCTGACCGGCGTGGCGGTCTTCGCCGCCTCCGGCGCCTCCGCGGCGGTGGCGAAACGGCTCGACCTGTTCGGGGTGGTCTTCGTCGGCGTGGTCGCCGCGCTCGGCGGCGGCATCTTCCGCGACCTGGCGATCGACGAGGTACCCCCGCTGGCGTTCGCCGACTGGCGCTACGCCGCCACCGCTGCCGTCGTCGCCACCGCCGTGTTCTGGCTGCACCCCCAGCTCGCCCGGCTGCGCACCACGGTGCTGGTGCTCGACGCCGCCGGCCTCGGCCTGTTCACAGTCACCGGCACGCTCAAGGCCCTCGACGCCGCCGTCCCGGCCGTCGGCGCGTGCATGATCGGCATGCTCACCGCGATCGGCGGCGGGCTGGGCCGGGACCTGCTCACCGGCGAGATCCCGGTGGTGCTGCGCCGCGAGATCTACGCGCTGGCCGCGCTCGCCGGTTCGATCGCGGTGGCGCTGCTGTCGGCGTGCGGACAGGCCACCGCCGTGCCGCTCACCGGCGCCGCGATGTTCGTGTTCGGGCTGCGCCTGATCGCGCTGCGCCGCCGCTGGTCCGCACCGGTGGCGACGATGCGGCCGCCGCGCACCGGCACCCGGGGACCACTGCCCTGACCCGCCGTGCGCCGGGGTGGGCGGATGTGACAGGCGTGGCGTCGAGTGGGGCGTACGGCCCGCGCTGGTTATGCTGAACCGGCCTTCGCGGCACCGGATGCGCGAGGGCGTTTTCATGGGCGGCGGCTCCCGTGGCCCCGGTCGGGCCCGCCGCCGTCCGCGGCGGAGAGGAGCTACGCGTGCCACCGCGGATGCCGGCGCTCGACACGTTCCCGCCCCTGCGCGCCTGGCAACGCAAGGCGCTCGTGGAATACCTGCGCCGCCGGACCGAGGACTTCACAGCGGTCGCCACGCCCGGCGCCGGTAAGACCACGTTCGCACTGCGCATCGCCGCCGAGCTGCTCGCCGACGGCAGCGTCGAGGCGGTCACCGTGGTCGCGCCGACCGAGCACCTGAAGACCCAGTGGGCGCAGGCCGCCGCCCGGGTCGGCATCCAGCTCGACGCCGCGTTCCGCAACGCCGACCTGCACTCCGCGGCCGACTTCCACGGCGCGGTGGTCACCTACGCCCAGGTGGGCATGGCGCCGCAGGTGCACCGGCGCCGCACCATGACCCGCCGCACGCTCGTCATCCTCGACGAGATCCACCACGCCGGCGACTCCCGTACCTGGGGCGACGGTGTGAAGGCGGCGTTCGAGCCCGCGGTACGCCGGCTGATGCTCACCGGTACGCCGTTCCGCTCCGACGACAACCCGATCCCGTTCGTCAGCTACGAGCGTGGCGGCGACGGGCTGCTGCGCTCCCGCGCCGACTCGGTCTACGGCTACTCCGACGCGCTGCGCGACGGCGTGGTCCGGCCGGTGCTGTTCCTGGCGTACTCGGGGGAGACCCGGTGGCGCACCAACGCCGGCGAGGAACTGGCCGCCCGCCTCGGCGAGCCGATGACGCAGGACCTGATCGCCCAGGCGTGGCGTACCGCGCTCGACCCGGCCGGCGACTGGATGCCGCAGGTGCTGCGCGCCGCCGACGCCCGGCTGAGCGTGCTGCGCGCCAACGGCATGCCCGACGCGGGCGGCCTGGTCATCGCCAGCGACCAGCAGGTGGCCCGCTCGTACGCGAAGCTGCTGGAGCAGGTGACCGGTGAGAAGGCCGCCGTGGTGCTCTCCGACGACCAGGGCGCGTCCGCGCGGATCGCGACGTTCGCCGCCTCACAGCAACGGTGGCTGGTCGCGGTGCGGATGGTGTCCGAGGGCGTCGACATCCCCCGGCTCGCAGTCGGGGTGTACGCGACGAGCGCCAGCACCCCGCTGTACTTCGCGCAGGCGATCGGCCGGTTCGTCCGGGCCCGCCGCTCCGGCGAGACCGCGTCGGTCTTCCTGCCCAGCGTGCCGCACCTGCTCGGGCTCGCCAGCGAGATGGAGGCCGAGCGGGACCACGTGCTCGGCAAACCGAAGGACCGCGAGGGCTTCGACGACGACCTGCTGGAGCGCGCCCAGCGCGACGACGGCGCCAGCGGGGAGCTGGAGAAGCGTTTCGCCGCGCTCTCCGCGACCGCGGAGCTGGACCAGGTGATCTTCGACGGGGCCTCGTTCGGCACCGCCGCCCAGGCCGGCACGCCGGAGGAGGAGGAATACCTCGGCCTGCCCGGGCTGCTCACCGCCGACCAGGTCTCGCTGCTGCTCACCAAGCGGCAGGCCGAGCAGCTCGCCGCCCAGAAGCGCCGGGCCGCCCAGCGGACCGCTGAGCCGGCCGCTGCGGCCCCGACGGCGGCGCCCCCACCCATGAGTGCCGCCCAGCGCCGGGTGGCGCTACGGCGGCAGCTGAACGCTCTGGTGGCCGCCCGGCACCACCACACCGGCCAGCCGCACGGCAAGATTCATGCCGAGCTGCGCCGGATCTGCGGCGGCCCGCCCAGCGCGCAGGCGACGATCGAGCAACTCGAGGAGCGCATCGCCACCGTGCAGACCCTGTAAGGAAGGGCCCCCTGTTAACGCCTCCGGTAGAGCAGGGGCCCCTTCTTAACACCGTCGCGCACCGTTGGCACCCGGCACGAAAAACCGGCCGGAGGCTCCCCTTGCGGGTGCCTCCGGCCGGTCATGTCGGGTTGTGGACTTCTTGTCGGACCTCAGTTCGCCATGAGATCGGCGCCTCGCCAGCTGAACTCCGGGTCCGACGCGTACCGCACGGTGATCTTCACGAGATCCTCCGCGTACTTGTTCGCGTGGTGCCCACAGAACACCAGCTCACTCCCACCCGCCAGAGTGATGCGGAGCTTGCCGGCAGCATTGCAGCGGTCGCACCGTTCATCGGCGGCCGGGGGGCTCACCGTCTCGGGCGGCGGCGTGAGGGTCGGGGTCATCGCCTTCCTCCTCTGGTCGTCACCGATGAACACTCTCTTCGGTTGCTCACCTATCGTGCAACACCCATCTCGGGCCCTGCCTTCCCTGTGTGCCCGCGGGGGACCGAGGTCACACCTGGCGTGGAGGACAGTGTGCCGTGCACCAAGGGTGCCACGTCAACGATCACAAACAGGCAACCGAACGATCACCAAAGAGTGTTCTACGGCTGGTGATCAAACCGGCACGATTTGTTGACGTACGCGGTCAGTCCAGGTAGTCGCGGAGCACCTGGGAACGCGAGGGGTGCCGCAACTTGGACATGGTCTTGGATTCGATCTGCCGGATGCGTTCCCGGGTCACGCCGTACACCTGGCCGATCTCGTCCAGAGTGCGCGGCTGGCCGTCGGTGAGGCCGAAACGCAGGCGCACCACGCCCGCCTCACGCTCGGACAACGTCTGCAGGACCTGCTGGAGCTGGTCCTGCAGCAGCGAGAACGACACCGCGTCGACCGCGACGACCGCTTCGGAGTCCTCGATGAAGTCGCCGAGCTGGCTGTCACCCTCGTCGCCGATGGTCTGGTCGAGCGAGATGGGCTCCCGGGCGTACTGCTGGATCTCCAGCACCTTCTCCGGTGTGATGTCCATCTCCTTGGCCAGCTCCTCCGGGGTGGGCTCACGGCCCAGGTCCTGGAGCAGCTCGCGCTGGATGCGGCCGAGCTTGTTGATCACCTCGACCATGTGCACCGGGATGCGGATGGTGCGGGCCTGGTCGGCCATGGCGCGGGTGATGGCCTGGCGGATCCACCAGGTGGCGTAGGTGGAGAACTTGTAGCCCTTGGTGTAGTCGAACTTCTCGACCGCGCGGATCAAGCCGAGGTTGCCCTCCTGGATGAGGTCGAGGAAGGCCATGCCACGGCCGGTGTAGCGCTTGGCCAGCGAGACCACGAGCCGCAGGTTCGCCTCCAGCAGGTGGTTCTTGGCGCGCTCGCCGTCCCGCGAGATCCACATCAGGTCGCGCTGGAGGTCGCGGACCAGCTTCTCCTCGCCCTCGTCGGCGGCGCGCAGCCGCTCGGCGGCGTAGAGGCCGGCCTCGATCCGCTTGGCCAGCTCGACCTCCTGCTCGGCGTTGAGCAGCGGCACCTTGCCGATCTGCTTCAGGTACGCCCGCACGGAGTCGGCGGAGGCGGTCAGCTCGGCGTCCCGGCGCGCCTGCTTCAGCGCCTCGGACTCCTCGTCGTCCCACTCGAAGTCGTTGTCGGTGGCGGAGCTGGCCGCGTCGGCCTCGGCGGCCTGGGTCAGCTCGGCCGGCTCCTCGACCACCACGTCCTCGATCTCGGCGGCCAGCTCCTCCGGATCGATCTCGCCGTCGGGGCCCTCGCCCTTGCCGCCGGCCTTGGCCGGCTTGGCCGCTGCGGTCTTCGCCGCCACGGTGGCCTTGGTGGCGCGGGTCGTCTTGGTGGCCTTCGCCGGGGCCGCGGCCTTGGCCACGTCGGCGGTGGTGGCCTTGCGCGCGGTCGCCTTCCGGGGGGCCGGGGCGGGCGACTCCTCGGCGGCGGGCGCCTGCTTGGGGGCGGGCGCGGCGGCCTTCTTGGTGGTCTTGGCCGTGGTCGCGCGGGAGGCCGGGGTGGCGGACCGGGCGGCGGCGACGCGGCGGCGGGTGCTCGCCGAGCCGTCCACCACCACCGTCACGCCCGCCTCGGAGAGTGCGCGGAGGATCTTCTTGGCCTGGGCCGGGGTCACCTCAGCGGACTCGACGGTGCGCGCGAGCTGGGCCGACGTGAGCTGGCCGCCGGCGCTCTGCGCGTGGGCGATCAGGGTGTCGGTGAGCGAGCGAACGTCGGCGCCGGTCTGGCGGGGATCTGTCACGAAGACCTTCCGGAGGCGAAAGAGCGAGCACGGCCGGGTCGTCCGGCGCAGCATGGGACGGCCGCGCCGGGCGAGTCGTTGAGGACCCCCGTGTCCCGGGCCGTCCGGTCGCTGGCGGTCCGTGGCGCGTGGGCAGGGTGAATTGTAACGCCGTCTGCCGCGATCATCCCGCGCCGCACGGCGGACCTGCGGTCCGGGACCGCAGATTCGGCGCAGATGTGGACTTTGTAAGGATGATACCCGCGCACGAGACGGCCGGTCCCGATCGTGCCGGAAGGGGAGAGACATGATCATCTCGACGCCCACGGCGCGGGAGTTGCTCACGATCGCTGTCGATGTGGCCCGGGAGGCCGCCACCACCGCGTACCGGATGCGGGTCGAGGGCGTCTCGGTGGCCGCGACCAAGAGCACGGTGACCGACGTGGTCACCGCCGCCGACCGGGCGGTGGAGCGGCAGGTGGTCGCCGCGCTGCGGCAGCGCCGGCCCGGCGACGCCGTGCTGGGCGAGGAGTACGGCGCGGGCGAGACCGGCCCGGCCGGCCCCGACGGCGTGCGCTGGATCCTCGACCCGATCGACGGAACCGTGAACTACCTGTACGGGCTGCCGTACTGCGCCGTCTCGCTGGCCGCCGAGGTGGCCGGTGAGGTGGTCGCCGGTGTGGTCCGCAACATCGTCACCGGCGAGGAGTGGACCGCGACGCTCGGCGGCGGCGCCTGGCGCGACGGGCAGCGGCTGCACGGCTCCGCCGCCACCGACCTCGGGCAGGCGCTCGTCGCCACCGGGTTCGGCTACGACGCCGACCGCCGGGCCCACCAGGCGCGGGTGGTGACCGAGCTGATCCCGCACATCCGGGACATCCGCCGGATGGGCGCCGCCGCGCTCGACCTCTGCCTGGCCGCCGAGGGGCGGGTGGACGCGTACTACGAGAAGGGTCTGGCCGACTGGGACCTGGCCGCGGGCGGGCTGGTCGCCCGGGAGGCCGGGCTGCTGGTGACCGGCCTGTCCGGCCTCCCGGCCGGCCCGGACCTGGTGCTCGCCGCGCCGCCGGTGCTGCACGGGCCGCTGCACGACCGGCTGGCCGACCTGGACGCCTCGGGCGGGCCGTGACGGCGCCGGACACGCGACAGGGCGGCCTCCCCGGGGGAGACCGCCCTGTGCCGTCGGTGCGCCCGTCGCCTACTTCTCGATCGGCATCGGGCAGGTGCCGGTCGGCGCCTGCGGCGCGCCCAGGTCGCCGAGCGACTGGTTGACCTCGGTGGTGGTGGCGAGCTGCTGGAACTGGTTGCCCAGCACCACGTCGACGACGTCGTCCTTGCGCTTGGGGTCGAACTTCTGGTTGGCCTCGTTGAGGAAGTACGCGCGCAGCAGGTGCGCCGAGCCCACGGCCTTGGGCCCGAACCGCAGCTCGGCCACGCCGTCGAACGCCTTGGTCTCGTTGCCGACCTTCTTGACCTGGAACTTGCGGTTGCGGAAGTCGTCCGCGACGCTGCCGGCCCGGCCGGCCTCGTCGGTCGCGTTGTAGACGTTGATCTTGACGTCCTTCTGTTCCCGCAGGCGCAGGTCGACCAGCGGCCAGCCATCGGGGCAGGCGGCCGCCGTACCGGCTGTGCCCTGACTGTCCTTCAGCACGGCGACGACCACGAAGACCAGGGCGACGACCGCCAGCAGTCCGACGACAACGAGTGCCCGCACTCGCGCAAAACTCATCCTGGGCGCTCCCCGGACAGTGATTGGGTGGTGGCGGGCGACGCGGTCGGGCCGCGACCTGTCGGCCGTCCAGTACGCCGCTGAGGTTAACGCTTGTCCGGCTCAGGCGTGGAAACAGTCCGACATACCGGCGCGCCACGCGGTGAACCGGTAGGACTACCCCTATCTTCGTGTCGCCTGAGTCACATTGGGAACAACTTCGGGCGCAGAGGCGTACATCTCTCCCGCGAGGGCGGTATACATGCCTCGCCCACAGGGGGGGTAAGGTTCCGCGCTCACCGGGGGCATTTCGCACCGGCGAGCCCGGCCCACCGCTCTTCGGGTCGGGTGCCCGACAGAGATGGTGGCCGGTCAGGGGAACCGAAACGGCGTCGTCCGGCGTTACAACCGGCAGCGACAATATCGATATTGGAGAGTGAAACCGATGGCCACCGACTACGACGCCCCGCGTCGCGACGAGGTCGACCTCGGCGAGGACAGCCTGGAAGAGCTCAAGGCCCGGCGGGTCGACTCACAGTCGGGTGCCGTGGACGTCGACGAGGCCGAGGTGGCCGAGAGCTTCGAGCTGCCCGGCGCCGATCTGGCCGACGAGGAGCTCACGGTCAAGGTCCTCCCGATGCAGCAGGACGAGTTCCGGTGCGCCCGCTGCTTCCTGGTCCACCACCGCAGCCAGCTGGCGGTCGAGCGCAACGGCGACCTGATCTGCCGCGAGTGCGTCTGATCCCGACCGGGGACACCAGCGGCGGCCTCCTCGACGGGGCCGCCGCTGTTCGAGCCGCCGCCGTGCGCGCTCGGCCGGGAGCTGCTTGACTCGTACGGGCGGCTGCCACGCCGCGCGGAGCAGGAGGGCGGACGGGTGAGCGAGCGCAGCGAAGAAGCCGGCCCGGACAAGCCCGGCCCGGACGTACCGGGCCCGGACAGCCCGGACACCGCGGAGCTGGGCGCCACCGTCGCCGCCCTGACCGCCGACGACATCGCGCCCGCCCGCCGGCGGCAACTGCTGACCCGGCTGGTCGGGCAGGCCCGCGCCCGCGGGATCACCGACCTGTTCAAGCCCCGCGCGGCGGTGCGCTGGATGACCGACACGGTCGCCGAGGTCGCCCCGCACGTGCCGATCCGCGACCTCGCCACGCTGCGGCGGCACTTTCCCGGCCTGGACGACGAGGCGCTCGCCGACCGGCTGGTCCGCAACGCGTCCCGCGCCACCGCCGGAGTCGGCGCCGCGGGCGGCGGGGTCGCCGCCGTCGAATGGGCGGTCACGCCCACCCTGCTCTCCGCTCCCGTCCTGCTGGCCGCCGAGACGGTGGCCGTGGTGGCGATCGAGCTGAAACTGATCGGGGAGCTGCACGAGGTCCACCGGGTGCCGCTGCCGCCCGGCGGCACCGGCCGTGCCGTGGCGCTCGTGCAGTCCTGGGCCACCCAGCGGGGGGTCAACCCGATGATGCCGGGCGTCGGGGTGAGCGCGGTGCTCGGCACCGCCGCCCGCCGGGAACTGCGGGACAGCCTGATGCGCCGCTTCGGGCGCAACCTCACCACGCTCGGGCCGTTCCTGACCGGCGCCGCCGTGGCCGGCTACCTCAACCGCCGGGCCACCCGCGCGCTCGGCGAGCAACTGCGCAAGGACCTGCGGCGTACCGCGCGTGCCCTGCCGGAGGCGCCGTCCTGACCGGTCCCGGGCCGAGCCGGGCCGGGCCGCGGCGGGCCGAGCCGGGTCGCGGTGGACCGTCAGGCCGCGTCGCGGGCGGCCAGCAGGGCGGTCGCCAGCTGGACCGGGTGCCGCGTGCTGACCACCCAGAACGGCGTCGGGTCGGCCGGGTCGTCCAGCACCACCTGCACCGCGCCACCGATCCACGGCCGCTGCACCACGAAGGCGAGCGGGTCGGAGCCGACGCCGAGCACCTCGCGCCGGCCGGCCGCGTCCAGCGGCACCACGTCCGCGACGTACCGCACCGGCAGGTGGGCGTCGTCGACCCGCAGCTCGCCGTCACGCACCTCGACCCGGATCCGGCCCAGCCACCACAGTGCGGCCACCGCAGCGGGGATCAGCAGCACGAACGGCAGCCAGGCGCGCACCCCGGTCGCGCCCATCCAGAGCTCGACCGCGAGCAGACCGGCCGCGGCCAGCCCGGCCGGCCAGGCCCACCAGGGCAGCCCGAGACGCTCCGCGTACGGCGCGGCGGTGGCCGTCGGGGCGGCCGGAGATGACGACTGACGCACACAGACGAGGGTACGGCGCGCGAGCGGCCCGGCAACCGGCAGGATGGCAGGGGCACCCCGCAGGACCGGACGGAAGAGGATGACCGTGACAGACGTCGTACCCGTGCCCGTGCGGCTGCTCGACCCGGAGCTGCCACTGCCGGCGTACGCCCATCCCGGCGACGCCGGTGCGGACCTGGTGGCCGCCGCGGACGTCGAGCTGCCCCCCGGCGGCCGGGCCCTGGTGCCCACGGGCGTGGCGGTGGCGCTGCCGGACGGCTACGTCGGGCTGGTGCACCCCCGATCCGGACTCGCGGCCAGACTCGGCGTGACGGTGCTCAACGCGCCCGGTACGGTCGACGCCGGCTACCGGGGTGAGATCCTGGTCAACCTGATCAACCACGATCGGGACACGCCGGCCAAGATCAGCCGGGGTGACCGCATCGCGCAGCTCGTGGTCCAGCGGGTCGCCCGGGCCGAGTTCCGGCCGGTGGCCGAGCTGCCCGAGTCCCGGCGTGGCACGGGCGGGCACGGGTCCACCGGCGGGCACGCCGGGCTGGTCCCGGCGCCGTCCGGCGGGCAGAGCGAAGAGGTGGCAGGGTGAGTGTGAACAGCGGAGGGTGGGCGCAGTGATCTTCTCCCGGAAGCGGGCCGACGAGGCGCGTGACAATGGGGTCCTCGACGCCGAGGAGACCCCGTCGGCGCCGGACCGCGGCCCGTACGACGTCAGCGAGGCCCCGGAGGCGCCTCGCCTCGACCTGGGCAGCCTGCGGATCCCGGCGGTGCCGGACGTCGAGGTGCGGGTCCAGGCCGACCCGCAGGGCGTGATCCAGCAGGTCGTGCTGGTGCACGGCCAGAACGCGCTCCAGCTCGGCGTCTTCGCCGCGCCCCGCTCCGAGGGCATCTGGGACGAGGTGCGCGAGGAGATCCGCCAGTCGCTCGTCAGCGACGGCGCGACCGCCCAGGAGGTCGAGGGGGAGCACGGGCCCGAGCTGCGCGCCCGGGTGGGTACCCCGGACGGGCCGACCGACCTGCGGTTCGTCGGCATCGACGGCCCGCGCTGGATGGTGCGCGGCGTCTTCCAGGGCGCGGCCGCCACCGACCCGGCCGCCGCCGGCCCGCTCGCGGCCTGCCTGGACGGCCTGGTCGTCGACCGCGGCCAGGAGGCCAAGCCGGTGCGCGAGCCGCTGCCGCTGCGGCTGCCCCGCGAGGTCGCCGAGCAGCAGGCCGCCGACTCGCAGGAGGTCTGATCCACACGTGCCCGGGCCCGGCGTCGTACCGGCGCCGGGCCCGCGGCGTGTCCGGTCCCGGCCGGCGGTACGCGCCACGCCGCTCCCGCCGGGCGGCCACTGCGCGTACGCTGGCGGGACGGTTCCGCCGCCCGCGGGGCCCCGCTGTGGAGAGGGTGACGCGGAGGTCATGACGACCGACGAGAGCCGGGGGTCGCTGCGGCGGCTCCTGCACCGGCTCACCGCGAGCGAGGCCGAGATCGAGGCGCAGGAGCTGCGCCGGGAGAGCGCCGAGTCCGGCGGCACGCCCGCCCACCAGTGCAACAGGGGTCAGGTGGTGTCGGTGGCCGGGCGGCTGCGTACCGTCGTCTACACGCCCCGCACGAACCTGCCCACGCTGGAAGCCGACCTCTACGACGGCAACGACGTGGTGACGCTGGTCTGGCTGGGCCGCCGGCACATCGCCGGGATCGAGCCGGGCCGGCACCTGACCGCGCGCGGCCGGGTGGCGGTGCGCGACGACCGCAAGGTGATCTACAACCCGTACTACGAGCTGGAGTCGCCGAAGTGACGACCGGACAGCAGCACACCCCGTCGGGTCTCGGCCCGCAGGACGAGGAGCGGCTGCCCAGCCTCGCCGAGCAGATGGCCGACCAGCTCGGCGGATGGCGCGGGCTGGTCGAGTCGAGCATCCCGGTGGTGGTCTTCGTGATCGCCAACGTGATCGGCGAGCTGCGCCCCGCCGTGTACGCCTCGGTGGCGGTGGCGCTGCTGATCGCCGGGCTGCGGCTGGCCCAGCGCAAGCCGGTGCGGCACGCGGTCAACGGGCTGTTCGGCGTCGGCGTCGGCGCGCTGCTGGCGCTGCGCACCGGCGACGAGCGCGACTTCTACCTGCCGGGCATCCTCTACGGCATCGGGTACGGCCTGGCGCTGCTGCTGTCGGCCGCGATCCGGCAGCCGCTGGTCGGCTGGATCTGGTCGGTGCTGGTCGCCAAGGGCCGCTCCGAGTGGCGCGACGACCCCAAGCTGGTACGCACCTTCACCCAGCTCACCGTGCTGTGGGGCGTGGTGTGGCTGGCCAAGGTCGGTGTACAGGCCGGGCTCTACCTGGCCCACCAGGACACCGCGCTCGGCGTGGCCCGGCTCGCCCTGGGCTACCCGCCGTACGCGCTGCTGCTGCTGATCACGGTGTGGGTGGTGCGCCGGGTCACCCGGGAGACCGCACCCACCCCGTTACCAGGCTCCTGACGCCGCCGCCTCAGGCACGGTCGCGGTGCCGGTCCGCGCTGGGCGGGCCGAGGATCACCGCGCGCACGTCGTCCTCCACCGCCGCAGTGCAGACGAACACCAGCTCGTCGCCGGCCTCGATCGGGTCGTCCGGGGTCGGCACCAGCACCCGCTTGCCGCGCACGATCGCCACCAGCGCCGCGTCCCGGGGGATCGGCACCGCGTGGATCGCCTGCCCCACGTAGGGCGCGGTCGGCGGCAGCGTGATCTCGACCAGGTTCGCCTCGCCCTGCCGGAACGTCATCAGCCGGACCAGGTCGCCGACGGTGACCGCCTCCTCGACCAGCGCCGCCATCACCCGCGGCTTGCTCACCGCGACGTCCACGCCCCACTGCTCGGTGAACAGCCACTCGTTCTCCGCCCGGTTGACCCGGGCCACCACGCGGGGCACCGCGAACTCGGTCTTGGCCAGCAGCGACACCACCAGGTTGACCTTGTCGTCGCCGGTGGCGGCCACCACCACGTCGCACCCGGCCACGTCGGCCTCCTCCAGGCTGGCCAGCTCGCACGCGTCGGCGAGCACCCAGTCCGCGGCCGGCACCCGGTCGGGCCGCAGCATCTTCGGCTGCCGCTCGATCAGCATCACCTGATGGCCGTTGTCGATCAGCTCCTGGGCGATCGAGCGGCCCACGTTGCCGGCGCCCGCGATGGCGATCCGCATGGCTCAGTGCCCCCCTTCCGGCGGCGCCGCCGCCACCGACGTGACCGGGCCGTTGATGTCGTCGGTCACCAGCATGTAGACCTGGTCGCCCTCCTGGATCACCGTGGAGGCGGTGGGCAGCGTGCCGATCCCGAACCGGTTCAGGTAGGCCACCCGGGCACCGACTGCCTGCTCCAGCTGCCGCAGCGGACGGCCGATCCAGTCCTTGTGCACCGGCACCTCGATGATCGAGACGGTGCTCGTCGGGTCGCGGAAGATCTCCACGTTGCCCTCGGGGACGAGGTGGCGCAGCATCCGGTCGGCGGTCCACCGGACGGTCGCCACGGTGGGGATGCCGAGCCGCTCGTAGACCTGGGCGCGGCGCTGGTCGTAGATGCGGGCCGCGACCCGGGACACGCCGAACGTCTCCCGGGCCAGCCGGGCCGAGATGATGTTGGAGTTGTCGCCGCTGGACACCGCCGCGAACGCGTCGGCCCGTTCGATGCCGGCCTGACGCAGCACCTCGCCGTCGAAGCCCGCACCGGTGACGGTGATGCCGGCGAAGTCGGGCCCGAGACGGCGGAACGCGTCCGCGTCCTGGTCGATCACCGCCACCGAGTGTCCACGCGACTCCAGGCTGTGCGCCAGGGTCGACCCGACCCGCCCGCAGCCCATGATCACCACATGCACGGTGTCCGCTCCTCCCACGGCGCCGCCCGCCGACCCGTCGTCTGCGAGCCTGCCACGTCCCCCTGCCGGACGGGGGACCGAACCGTACCGCGCGGCCGCACGCGGGGGAGATCGACCACCCCAGCGCCCCGGACCCGGTGGTCGTACGCTTGGCGGTTGTGGCCCGACCCACCTCGCTGCTGAAGCGACTCCTCCTCGGTCGACCGTTCCGGTCCGACCGCCTCCAGCACACCCTGCTGCCGAAGCGCATCGCGCTGCCGGTCTTCGCCTCGGACGCGCTCTCCAGCGTGGCGTACGCCCCGGACGAGATCCTCCTGACGCTGTCCATCGCCGGCGCCTCGGCGTTCATCTTCTCGCCGTGGGTCGCGCTCGCGGTCGTCGTGGTCATGCTGACGGTGGTGGCGAGCTACCGGCAGAACGTGCACGCCTACCCCTCCGGCGGTGGCGACTACGAGGTGGCGACTGTCAACCTCGGGCCCAAGGCCGGCCTCGCGGTGGCGAGCGCGCTGCTCGTCGACTACGTGCTCACGGTCGCCGTCTCGGTCTCCTCCGGCGTGGCGAACCTCGGCTCGGTGGTGCCGTTCGTGGCCACCCACAAGGTGCTCATCGCGGTCAGCGCGGTGGTGCTGCTCACCGCGATCAACCTGCGCGGCCTGCGCGAGTCGGGCACCGCCTTCGCCATCCCCACGTACGGCTTCGTGATCGTGATCGGCGGCATGCTGCTGACCGGGCTGATCCGCGTCTTCGTGCTCGGCGACGACCTGCGCGCGCCGAGCGCCGGCCTGGAGATCCAGGCCGAGCACAGCGTCACCGGGTTCGCGCTGGTGTTCCTGCTGCTACGGACGTTCTCCTCGGGCTGCGCCGCGCTCACCGGCGTGGAGGCGATCTCCAACGGCGTACCGGCGTTCAAGAGCCCGAAGTCGAAGAACGCGGCGACCACGCTGCTGTTGCTCGGCGGCATCGCGGTGGCCATGCTCGTCGGCATCATCTGGCTGGCCCGCCTCACCGGCCTCCAGTTCGTCGAGGACCCGCGCACGCAGATCATCTCCGGCCCGGACGGGTACGTGCAGAAGACTGTCACCACCCAGCTCGGCGAGACCGTGTTCGGCGGTGGCTCGGTGCTGCTCTACGTGGTCGCCGGGATGACCGCGCTGATCCTGTTCCTGGCCGCCAACACCGCCTTCAACGGCTTCCCGGTGCTCGGCTCGATCCTCGCGCAGGACCGCTACCTGCCCCGCCAGCTGCACACCCGCGGCGACCGGCTCGCGTTCTCCAACGGCATCCTCTTCCTGGCCGTCTTCGCGATCGTGCTGATCATCGGTTTCCAGGCCGAGGTGACCAAGCTCATCCAGCTCTACATCGTCGGGGTGTTCGTCTCGTTCACGCTCTCCCAGGCCGGCATGATCCGGCACTGGAACCGGCACCTGCGCCGCGAGCGCGACCCGGAGGCGCGCCGCCGCATGCTCCGTTCCCGGGCGATCAACACGTTCGGCATGGTCATGACCGGCGTGGTGCTGATCATCGTGCTGGCCACCAAGTTCCTGCTCGGCGCCTGGATCGCGATCGTCGCGATGGCGGTGATGTACGTGGTGATGCTCGGCATCCGCCGGCACTACGACCGGATCGCCGAGGAACTGGAGCCGACCGAGCAGCGGGGCGTGCTGCCCGCCCGCAACCACGCCATCGTGCTGGTCAGCAAGCTGCACAAGCCGACGCTGCGGGCCGTCGCGTACGCCCGGGCCACCCGGCCGGACACGCTCACCGCGGTCACCGTGAACGTGGACGAGCAGGACACCCGCGACCTCCAGGCCGACTGGGAGCGCCGCGAGCTGCCGGTGCCGCTCACCGTGATCGACTCCCCGTACCGGGAGATCACCCGCCCGATCCTCAACTTCGTCGCGTCGGTGCGCCGTGAGTCGCCGCGCGACGTGGTCACCGTCTTCATTCCCGAGTACGTGGTGGGGCGCTGGTGGGAGAACCTGCTGCACAACCAGAGCGCGCTGCGGCTCAAGGGGCGGCTGCTGTTCGAGCCGGGCGTGATGGTGACCAGCGTGCCCTGGCAGCTCGCGTCCACCGCCGGCAAGAACCTGGACCGGCTGGACGCCACGCTGAGCCGGGGCCCGGCGCGCGGCCCCCGGGTGGCGCCGCAGAGCACCCTGCCGCCGCCGGTGGCGTCCACACCCGGCACCGAGCGCGAGGAGCGGCCGTGAGCGGCGACGAGCATTCCGGTCCTGCGGCCGGGCGGTCCGGTTCCGCGCCGACGGCTGCGCCCTCCGGTCCTGCGTCGGCGGAGCGGCCGGGGCTGGAGGAGGCCGAGCGGGTCGAGCTGACAGTCGACGCGGTCGCGCCGGGCGGGCACTGCGTGGCCCGGGTCGGCGGGCAGGTGGTCTTCGTCCGGCACGCGCTGCCCGGTGAGCGGGTGGTGGCCGAGGTGACCGAACTGCACCGGGGCTTCGCCCGCGCCGATGCCGTGGAGATCCTCACCGCCTCGCCGGACCGGGTCACCCCGCCGTGCCCGTACGCCCGTCCGGGCCGGTGCGGCGGCTGCGACCTCCAGCACGTCGCCCCGGCCGCCCAGCTCGACTGGAAGCTCTCCGTGGTGCGCGAGCAGCTCACCCGGCTGGGCGGCCTCACCGCGGAGCAGGTGGACGCGCTCGGCGTACGCATCGAGGCGCTGCCCGGCGGGCCGCTGGGCTGGCGTTCCCGGGTCCGCTACGCGGTCGACGCGGCCGGCCGGGCCGGGCTGCTCAAGCACCGTTCGCACGAGGTGGTGCCGATCGACAGGTGCCTGATCGCGCACCCGGCGATCCAGGATCTGCCGGTGCTCCCGCCGACCGGTGCCCGCTGGCCCGACGCCGACGCGGTGGAGACGGTCGCCAGCACCGGCGGGGACGTCGCCGTGGTCGCGTACACCGATGGGGTTCCGACGGCGGTGAGCGGGCCGGAGCGGGTCCGGGAGACGGCGGCCGGGCGTTCCTTCACGCTGCCCGCCTCCGGGTTCTGGCAGGTGCACCCGGCCGCGGCGGACGCGCTGACCGGCGCGGTCCTCGACCTGCTCGACCCGCGGCCGGGGGAGACGGCCTGGGACCTGTACGGCGGGGCCGGCCTGTTCGCCGCCGCGCTCGCCGAACGGGTCGACGGGGCCCGGGTGACGCTCGTCGAGTCGGCGCCGGACGGGGTGGCCGCGGCCCGGCAGAACCTGGCCGACCTGCGCGCCGTCGAGGTGGTCGCCGCGCGGGTGGAGGCGGCGCTGTCCCGGCGCCGGATCACCGGACCGGTCGACCTGGTGGTGCTCGACCCGCCGCGCTCCGGCGCGGGCGCGCCGGTGGTCCGCGGTGTGGTGGCCGCCGGGCCGCGTGCTGTCGCCTACGTGGCCTGCGACCCGGCGGCCTTCGCCCGGGACGTGCGCACGTTCGCCGAGGCGGGGTGGCGGCTGGCTGCGCTGCGCGGCTTCGACCTGTTCCCGATGACCCAGCACGTGGAGCTGGTCGGCCTGTTCCTGCCTCCACAGCGTTGATCTTGTCCCCGGCTCCGCGCGTTGGTCGCGTTGATCGCGTTAATAAGGGGCCCTTCCACTACCGGATCCGTTAAGAAGGGGCCCTTCCTTGCGCATCGTCGGGCTGATGTCGGGCACGTCCTACGACGGCGTGGACGTGGTGGCGGCCGAGTTCACCGCCGACGGCGACACGCTGCGGCTGCGGCCGCTCGGGCACCGGGAGCTGGCGTACCCGGACGACCTGCGGGCCGAGATCGGCGCGCTGCTGCCCCCGGCGGCCACCACGATCGAGGCGGTCTGCCGGCTGGACAACCGGCTCGGCGAGGTGTTCGCGGAGGCGGCGGCGGCCGGCGTCGAACTGGCCGGGGGCACCGCCGACGCGGTGGTGTCGCCCGGGCAGACGGTCTTCCACTGGGTCGAGGACGGCCGGGTACGCGGCACGCTCCAGCTCGGCGCGCCGGCCCGGGTTGCCGCCCGGGTGGGCGTACCGGTGCTGCACGACCTGCGCTCGGCGGACGTCGCGGCCGGCGGCCAGGGCGCGCCGCTGGTCCCGGCGTTCGACGCGCTGCTGCTCGACCCGGAGGCCGGTGCCAGGGCCGCGTTGAACCTCGGCGGGATCGCGAACCTCACCGTGGTCGCGCCCGGGGCACCGGTCCTCGGGTACGACGTGGGCCCGGCGAACGCGCTGCTGGACGCCGCCGCCCGGCGCTTCCTGGACCGGCCCTGCGACGTCGACGGGGCGCGGGCCGCGGCCGGCCGGGTGCACGCGGCGCTGCTGGCCCGGCTGCTCGCCGAGCCGTACTATGCCGCGCCGCCGCCCAAGTCGACTGGTAAGGAGCTGTTCCACGGCGGCTACCTGGACGCCGCGCTGAGCGGGCTGGGTGAGCCGGTGGCGGCCGACGACGTGCTGGCCACGCTCACCGAGCTGACCGCCCGCACGGTGGCCGACGCCTGCGACCGGCACCGGGTCACCGAGGTGGTGGCCGCCGGCGGGGGAGTGCGCAATCCCACACTCCGGGCGCGGCTGGCGGCCCTGGGCGCGGGACGCTGGCGGCTGCGCACCACCGACGAGCTGGGCGTACCGGCCCAGGCCAAGGAGGCGTACGCGTTCGCGCTGCTGGGCTGGCTGTCCTGGCACGGGCTACCCGGCGCGGTGCCGTCGGTGACCGGGGCGTCCCGGGCCGCCGTGCTCGGCTCCTGGACCCCTGCGGGCCCGTCCGTCGCCGCGCCGCGCCCACCCGCGCCCCGGCGGCTCGTGGTGGACGCCTGACCTGGGTCGATGCACGGCCAGGCTGCGGACTGTTCCGCGGCCGATAGACTCTCCGGTCATGAGTGTTGAAGAGGGCACGGCCAACCACGGTCGGCTGCTGGGCACCGTCCGCGGCCCGCAGGACGTGAAGCGGATGACCGCCGAGCAGCTGGACATCCTCGCCGCCGAGATCCGTGACTTCCTGATCGCCAAGGTCTCCCGCACCGGCGGCCACGTCGGCCCCAACCTCGGTGTGGTCGAGCTGACCCTGGCGATGCACCGGGTCTTCGACTCCCCGCGTGACCGGCTCCTCTTCGACACCGGCCACCAGGCGTACGTGCACAAGATCCTCACCGGCCGGCAGGAGGGCTTCGACAAGCTCCGCCAGCGCGGTGGCCTCTCCGGCTACCCCAGCCAGGCGGAGAGCGAGCACGACCTGATCGAGAACTCGCACGCCTCCACCGCCCTGTCGTACGCCGACGGCCTGGCCAAGGCGTACGCGCTGCGTGGCGAGAAGCGCTCAGTGGTCGCAGTGGTCGGCGACGGCGCGCTCACCGGCGGCATGTGCTGGGAGGCGCTGAACAACATCGCCACCGCCGGCAACCCGCTGGTGATCGTGGTCAACGACAACGGCCGGTCCTACTCGCCGACCATCGGTGGCCTCGCCGACCACCTGTCGTCGCTGCGGCTCAACCCCGGCTACGAGAAGGTGCTCGACACGGTCAAGGACGCGCTGGGCAACACCCCGTTCGTCGGCAAGCCGATGTACGAGGTGCTGCACGCGGTCAAGAAGGGCATCAAGGACGCGGTCGCCCCGCAGGCCATGTTCGAGGACCTCGGCATCAAGTACGTCGGCCCGGTCGACGGTCACGACGTACCGGCGGTCGAGGCGGCGCTGCGCGCCGCGAAGAACTTCGGCGGCCCGGTGATCGTGCACGCGGTCACCCGCAAGGGCTACGGCTACCGTCCCGCCGAGGACGACGAGGCCGACTGCCTGCACGGCCCCGGCGCGTTCGACGCCGAGACCGGCAAGCTGCTCGCCGTGCCGTCGGTGAAGTGGACGAACGTCTTCGCCGACGAGCTGGTCGCGATCGCCGACGAGCGCCCCGACGTGGTCGGCATCACCGCCGCCATGGCCGAGCCCACCGGCATCGCCACGCTCGCCCGCAAGTACCCGGAGCGGGTGTACGACGTGGGCATCGCCGAGCAGCACGCGGCCACCTCCGCCGCCGGCCTCGCCATGGGCGGGCTGCACCCGGTGGTCGCGGTCTACGCCACGTTCCTCAACCGCGCGTTCGACCAGGTCCTGCTGGACGTGGCCATGCACAAGCTGCCGGTCACGTTCGTGCTGGACCGGGCCGGCATCACCGGCCCGGACGGGCCCAGCCACTACGGCATCTGGGACATGTCGGTCTTCGGCGTGGTGCCCGGCCTGCGGATCGCCGCGCCCCGCGACTCGGCCACGCTGCGCGAGGAGCTGCGCGAGGCGGTCGCCGTGGACGACGGCCCGACCATCCTGCGCTTCCCGACCGGCACCGTCGCCGCCGACCTGCCGGCCGTACGCCGGGTCGGCCCGGTCGACGTGCTGGCCGAGTCGGCGCGTACCGACGTGCTGCTGGTGGCGGTCGGCTCGTTCGCCGGCCTCGGCGTGGAGGTCGCCGCCCGGGTCGCCGAGCAGGGCTACGGCGTGACAGTGGTCGACCCGCGCTGGGTGCGCCCGGTGCCGGCCGAACTGGTCGAGCTGGCGTCCGCGCACCGGCTCGTGGTCACCGTGGAGGACGGCGTACGCATCGGCGGCGTCGGCTCGGCGCTGGCCCAGGCGATGCGCGACGCCGACGTCCGCGTACCGGTCAAGGACCTCGGCGTAGCGGCCGACTGGCACCCGCACGGCAGCCGCGCGCAGATCCTGGCCGACCTGCGACTGACCGCCCAGGATGTGGCGCGTGACGTCACCGGCTGGATCTCCGGCCTGGACGCCGCCCCGGTCGACCCGGCCACAAACGGAGCCCGAGCCCAGAGCTGACCACTCCGCGCGCGCCTCGGGCGTGCTTCGCTGGTTGATCTTGCACTTGCGGCCCTCCTGATGTCGGCTTCGCCCGATTGCGGGGGGCCGCAGTCGCAAGATCGCGAGGGGCCTTTGACGTGGAGGGAGGGCTCGTGGAGGTACGCGAGGCGGGGCTGGGGGATCTTCCGGGGATCGTCGAGGTGCACAGCCGGGCGCGGGTCGCCTACTACGGGGCCGGCGGGCTGCCGGTCGGGGAGGTCCTCACTCCGGAGCTGGCGCGGGAGCAGCGGGAGGGCTGGGCGGCGGCGATCAGCTCGGCGCACAAGCGGGTGCGGTGCGCCATCGTGGACGGCGCCCTGGCCGGGGTGCTCGCCATGGGGCTGCCGCACTCGTCCGACCTGGATCCGCGCACGACGGCCCAGCTCTATCAGATCCACGTCGACCCGCAGATGTGGGGACGAGGCGTGGGGAGTGCGCTGCACACGCTGTTCGTGGGGCACCTTGAGGACGAAGGGCTGGCCCTGGGCGTACTGGAGGTGTGGGAGCGCAACACCCGGGCCCGCGCGTTCTACACGCGCCACGGTTGGCGCCCCGACGGCACCTCCCGCCCCGGCCCGGCCCGCCCCGCCCCGCCCTGTTGACCAAGGAGTTCGGGTGCGTGGAGGGCCTCCCGGATGACACAAACTCCTTGATCACCGAGCCGGTTGGGTGATCATGAGGTTGGCGGTGGTTCGTGTCCGGTTTGTCGCCGTCAAGTTCATGATCGACGGGGTGGGCGGCGGCGGGGCGAGGAAGCGCCGGTCAGGGGGTGGGGAGTGAGCGGTACCAGGTCTTCTCGGTGCCGGCCAGGCTGAACGTCTGCCTCTGGTCGGTGTGCTCGACCACCACCAGGCCGGGACGGTCGACCAGGCGGGTCGTGCCGGGCGGGGCGGAGAACGAGGCGTCCCGGGTGCGCCAGGACAGCACCGCCAGCGGCCGGCCCGGCATCGGCAGGTGGTACGCCTGAAGCGTGGTGGACCGGTCGGCGGGGGAGGCCACCGGAGTGCCGCCGTCGGCCGGACGGTAGACCACCGCTGTCATCGTCCCGGCCGGCGTCTCCCAGCTGAGCTGCTCCAACTCGCCCGGCTCGCCCTCGCCGAGAGCCACCGAACCGAGCGACCGCGTCGCGATCTTCGCCATCGGCCAGGACTCCGGCGCGGAGCGGGGCGCCTCGCGGTCGCCGATGCGGCGCGGCACGCTGCCGAACGGACCCCGTTCACCGGCCAGCACGCAGGTGTCCAGTCCGGTCAGCGCGCGCTTGCCGGCGCCCGTCTCGTCGCGTACCAGGGGGTAGCGGGGCGCTTCGGTGGCCGTACCCAGATCGAGGACGCGGTCCGCGGCCCGGCCGCGCGGCAGCGACGGCGTGGGCCGCAGCGTCGCGGTCAGTTCGACGGCCCGGCAGGCCGGTACGGCGACCGGGTCGGTGACGCCGTCGGTGCTGCCGAGCACCTTGCCGTCGGGCCCGGTCAGGCGCTCGACGCGGGCCGAGGTGAGGTAGCGACGGCCGTCCGGCTCCCGCACCGGCAGCACGTCGGAGTAGACCAGGTAACCGGGGTCGGTGTACTCGGTGGCGTGGACCACCCGCCAGCGCTGCCCGTCCCGGTCGAGTTGCAGCAGCCAGGAGGCGGCCTCACCGGGCACGTCGGCGGCGACGAGCGCGAGCGCCGACCCGGCGACCTGACCGGAGAAGAGGATGCCGGACGTGGGCACGTGCACCCGGTCGTCCACCGGGGAGCGCCAGTCGCGTACCGCTGTCGTGATCGCGGCGGTGGCGTCGGCGTCGCGGGCCAGGCTGCCGCGCGGCGGCCACACGGCGAGGGTGCCGTCCAGACTGTCGTAGCCGACCCGCAGGTCCGCCGGCCGCCGTTCGGCGACCGGTCCGCAACCGACCGTGACCAGCAGCAGAGCTGCCAGCGCGGTGCCCGTCGTAGCGCCTCGGCGGGCTGAAAGCACCCTGATCCCCTCGCCGGTCGTCGGTCGGAAGCCCACATGGTACGAGACGACCCGTCACCCGGCCGCGCCCGGCTCACCCTTTCGGCCGATCGGCCACTGCGGAACGTGACGGGCGATTCGGGTACCAATATCCGGCTCCGGTAGACTCCGCCGACTGTGACGCCTGCCGAGACCCGCGGCGCCTCGACGCCGGACGCCGCCGCCCCGACGGGCCACCGCGCCGTCACCCTGGACCCACCACCGGTCACCATCGCCGAGCCGGAGCGGGCGACCACGACCACGCCGGAAACGCCGACCACGCCGGAAGCGCCGACCGAGCCGGAGGCGCCGGCCACGCCGGGCGCACGGCGCGCGCGCCGGTGGCGGTGGACCCGCCGCCGGATCGACCTCACCGTGTACGGCGGATTCCTGCTCGCCGCGATCTGGGTCACCAGCGGCATCTGGGTCGACCCGGCCGGGCGGGTGGCCGCGCTCTACAGCAGCGACCCGGCGCAGGTGCAGTTCTTCCTGGCCCACTCGGTACGGGTGGTGCTGCACGGCGAGTTCCCGTTCTTCACCGAGCAGTTCAACTACCCCGACGGCGTCAACCTGATGGCGAACACCGCCATCCTGGCGCTGGGCATCCCGATGGTGCCGGTGACCCTCCTGTTCGGACCGGCGGTCTCCTTCGTCACGCTGGTCACGCTCGGACTGGCCGGCACCGCCGCCGCCTGGTACCGGGTGCTGTCCCGGCACCTGATCCGGCACCGCCCCGCCGCCGCCGTGGCGGCCTGGTTCTGCGGGTTCTCGCCGGCCATGCTGTCGCACGCCAACTGGCACCCGAACATCATCAGCCAGTTCCTGCTGCCGTTCATCGTGTGGCGGGTGCTGGTGCTGACCCGGTCGGCCCGGCCGGTCCGCGACGGCGTGCTGCTGGCGCTGCTGGTCACCGCGCAGGCGTTCATCAACGAGGAGATCCTGCTCTTCACCGCGCTCGCGCTGGGCGTGTTCCTGATCGCCGTGGTGGTGCAGCAGCGCGAGCGGTGGACGACCGCCTGGCGGCCACTCGGCGCCGGGCTGGCGGTCTGCGCGGCGCTGGCCGGGGCGCTGCTGGCGTACCCGCTGTGGGTGCAGTTCGCCGGGCCGATGGCGTACCACGGGCTCAGCGACGCGGTGCGCGACTACGGCAACGACATCGCCGCGTTCTTCGCGCCCGGCTCGCCCACGTTCGGCGGCAACGAACGCGCCAACGTCAACCTCGCGCCGAACTACTCGGAGGAGAACGCGTTCTTCGGCTGGAGCCTGTCGCTGCTGGTCGTGGGAATCGTGGTGTGGCTGCGGCGGGACGTGATCGTCCGCGCGCTCGCCGCCACCGGGCTGTTCTTCGCCGTGCTCTCCCTCGGCGAGCGGATCTCCTGGTGGGACCGGGAGATCGCCACCGGCCCGTGGGAACTGCTGGTACGGCTGCCGCTGCTCGACGCCGTGGTGCCGACCCGCTTCGGCCTGATCACCGGCGTGACGGTGGCGATCCTGCTCGCGTACGCGGTCCGTCGCGCCTGGGCGCTGCGCGGCGTGGACCGGCGTACCGCCCGCAAGCTCACCGCCGCGGGCCTGGTCCTCGCGCTGCTGCCGATCGCGCCGATGCCGTTGCAGGTCACCACCCGGGAGCCGGTGCCGGAGTTCATCACCGCCGACAGATGGCGCAAGTACGTCGGGCCGGACCAGACGCTCGTGTCAGTGCCGGTGCCCGCGATGGGCAACACCGACCCGATGCGCTGGGCGGCCGGCACCAACCTCGACTTCAAGATCCCCGGCGGCTACTTCCTCGCGCCGCGCAACGGCGTCACAGGCGACCCCGGGCGCTTCGGCGGCCGCCCCAGCGGCATCGGCGAGATGCTGCGGGAGGTATCGTCCACCGGCCGTACGCCGAAGCTGGACGACCGCCAGCGGCGCCGCTACCTGGACGAGCTGCGGCACTGGAACGCGGCGGTGGTGGTGCTGCCGCGCGACGAGCAGAACGCCGAGCCGCTGCGCCGCACCGTGGAGCAGCTGGTCGGCCCCGGACGGCAGGAGCTGGACGTGTGGCTGTGGGACGTGCGGAAACTGACCAGCCGGTCCGCCTGACCGAACCGGCGGTCCCCGCCCCCGCGCCCCGCCGCCGTCGGCCCCGCCCGGCCGACGTGCTGGTGGTGGCCGGCTACCTCGGTCTCGCCGTGCTGCTCACCACCGGCCAGTGGCGCCGGCCGGAACGGCTGTTCCACCAGGCCGGCGACCAGATGCTGTTCGAGTGGATGCTGGCCCGGGCCGCCCGCGCTGTCACCGGCGGCGAGAACCCGCTGTGGAGCGGCGCGCTGAACGCCCCGGACGGGGTGAACCTGATGGCGAACACGTCGGTGCTCGGGCTGGGCGTGCCGCTCACCCCGGTCACAGTCGTCTTCGGCTCCCAGGCGGCCTTCCTCGTCGCCGTGACGCTCAGCCTCGCCGGGACCGCCACCGCCTGGTACGCGCTGCTCGCCCGCCGGCTGGTCCGCTCCCGGGCCGCCGCCGCGGTGGGCGGCCTGTTCTGCGGCTTCGCCCCGGGCATGGTGGCGCAGGCCGGTGCGCACCTGCACATGGCCGCCCAGTTCCTGGTGCCGGTGATCCTCGCGCTGGTGTTCCGCCCGGCCACCGACCGGGTCCGGCGCGACGGCGTGCTGCTCGGGCTCGCAGTCGCGTACCAGGTGTTTCTCGGCGAGGAGGTGCTGGTCTTCCTGGCGCTGGCCGCCGGGGTGTTCGCCGGGGCGTACGCCCTCGCCGACCGGGCCGCCGCGCGCCGGCTGACGCCCGTGGTGGCCCGGCGGCTGGGCGTCGGCGCGCTGGTGGCGGGTGTGCTGCTGGCGTACCCGCTGTGGTTCCAGTTCGCCGGGCCGGGCCACTACCGGGGGATGCCGTTCCACACCGAGGGCTATCGGCTGGACGTGGTCTCCTTCGTCACCACCGCCCGGCAGAGCGTCGCCGGGGACGCCCGCCGGGCCGGGCTGCTGTCACCGAACCCGACCGAGCAGAACTCGTTCCTCGGGCCGTTCCTGCCGCTGCTGGCCGTACTCGTGGTGGTGCGGCTGTGGCGGCGGCCGCTGGTGCGCGCGCTCGCCGCGTGCGGCCTGCTGTTCGCGCTGCTGTCGCTCGGTTCCCCGGTGGTGGTGAACCGGCACGACACCGGGCTGCCCGGCCCGTACCGCCTGCTCGCCGGCGTGCCGCTGCTGGACCTGGTGGTGCCGGCGCGGTTCGCGCTGGTCTGCGTACCGGTGCTCGGGGTGCTGCTCGCGCTGGCGCTGGACCGGGTCCGGCGCGGCGGCGTGCGCACCTGGGCGCCGTGGGCCGGCGCGGTCGCCGCCGCGCTGCTGCCGCTGGCGCCGACGCCGATCCGCGCGGTGCCGGTCCCGCCGGTCCCGGCCGTGGTGTCCGGCGGCGGCTGGCGGGAGTACGTGCCGCCGGGCCGGACGCTGGTGCCGGTGCCGCCGGTGACCGGGGCGGCGGTCAGCCCCGCCATGTTCTGGTCGGCGCGCACCGCGCTGGCGTTCGACGCGCCGGGCGGCTACTTCATCGGCCCGCGCTCGGCCACCGACCCGGCGGCCCGCTGGGGCGCGCCGGACCGGCCCACGTCGCTGCTGCTGCGCCGGGCCGCCGAGACCGGCCGGGTGCCGCCGGTCGGCGAGACGGAACGCCGGCAGGCGGTCGACGACCTGCGGCACTGGCGGGCGGCGGCACTCGTGCAGGCCGACTCGTCACCGGGCGACCCGGTCCGCGCCACAGTGGACGCGCTGGTCGGCCCCGGCCGGGACGTGCCCGGCGGGTACCTGTGGGACGTCCGCCCGCTCGTCGGCTGACCGGTACGGGGGTCACACCCGGTCGCGGACGTCCCAGATCCACACGTCGTCGACCCGCTGCGGCGGGCCGAGCAACTCGGCCATCAGGTCGCGCAGCACCGCCTCGCGCGGGCCGGCCCCGAGCACCACCACCGACGCCCGCCAGAAGCGCAGGTCGTCCACGGCCTGGCGGCGGTTCTCCTCGGTGATTTCCGGCACCTCGTTGGCGTCCATGGTGGAGTAGATGAGCGTGCTGGTGGGGCGGTTCGGGGCGCCGAACACGCCCTCGCCGCGCTCGTTCGGGCCGATGAAGTAGCCGCCCGGGACCGGGAACTCCTGGCCGGTCAGCGCGCTCCAGCGCAGCGTGTGCAGACCGTGCACGTTGCTCGGGATCGGCACCGGCACGAGCGTGCGGCCCTCCGGCACGTACGGCCGCCAGCCGCCCGCGGTGATGAAGTGCGGCGGCGGGTCGATCCGCTCGGCCGGCAGCGGACGCGGGATCAGCGGCACCACGGCGGCGGCGATGGCGACGAACCCGGCCAGGCGCAGCACCCGGCGGCGCGTGTCGCGCGCGGTCGTCCCGCCGTCGTCGTCCCCGCCGTCGTCGGCGCCGGAGCGGGGGGCGGGCACCGGCGGGCGGCCGGCACCGGCCAGCGTGTCCCACGCCAGGGCGAGCAGTACGCCCACGGCGGCCACCACGACCAGGCTCAACCGGGTCGGCATCATCATCTCGACGAGCGGCAGGTCGTCCGGCACGTACGCCCACGGCCCGTCGATGTCGGTCTCCACGCCGTTGAACCGCACGACGGGACCGATCGAGGCGATCGTGAAGACCACCACCAGCACGGCCAGGATCCGGGCCGGCACCGACCGGCGGACCAGCAGCACCAGCGCGGCCAGCGCCACCAGCACCAGCGGCCAGCCGAACCAGGTGTTCTGCTCGGTCAGCCCGATGGTCTTCTCCACCGCCTCGTCACCGGCGATCGTGTCCCGGGCGAACGTGACGAAGGCGACCAGGTCCTCACCCCAGTTGTGGAAGACGCCGCCCTGCAAGCCCCGGTAGGACTGCGGGCCGTTGAACTGGAACCAGATCGGGTACGCCGTCAGCAGCAGCGCCAGGCCGCCGCCGAGACCGAGCGCGGCCACGAACGACCCGGCCCGCTCGCGGGTCGCGCGGGGCCGCTGCACCGCGTACGCCACCACGACGACCAGGCAGGCCAGCGCGGTGAGCAGCAGCATCTCCTCGTTGATGAAGATCTGGTACGCCACCAGCAGCCCGAGTGCCAGCCCGTTGCGCCGCCAGCGGCCCGGCTCGCCCAGCCGCAGCACCCGGGCCACGATCAGCGGCAGCAGGAAGTTCGACACGAAGTTGGGCTGGCCGTTGGCGTGGTGCACGATGCCCGGCGCGAAACCGAGGAACGCGCCGCCGACGAACGCCGCGGCCCGGGAACGGACCAGGTGCCGGGACAGCACCCAGTACGACGTGGCGGCGGTCGCGGACAGCGCGGCGCCCAGGTAGAGCGCGTACATCACCTGCGGGCCGAGCAGCAGCGTCAGCGGTGCCAGCGGCAGCGTCACCCCGAGCAGCGAGGTGTTCGCCATCATGTTCACCCCGTCCGGCGCGTTCTGCCGGGTGGTGAACAGCGGGTTCTCCAGGTGCTGCACCGAGTACGCGCCATGGGCGAACAGCCACTCGAACCAGCTGTGGTCGGTGGGCAGGTGCGAGGAGACCCGGTGCTCGACGTCGCCCCAGTAGTTGAGGCAGACGAGAACGCCGAGGAGCACATAGGCTCCGATGGCCAGCACGTCGGCGCGGGCCGGCCGGCGACGGGCGCGGCGTGGCGGGTCGGCCACGACGGCGTCCGCCTCGACGGACGAGGGGTTCAACGAGGGGTCCACCACGGGCACGGCCACGACGCGCCATCGTACAGGCGGTTCGTCACACGGCCGGTCACGGTCGGGCGGCGGCTCGGCGCGCGGGAGAGGATGGTCGTGACCGTCATCGATCTGGGGGAGCTGCGCGACGACGCCCCGCCAGGCCCGGCGCCCCGCCCCCCGCGTGCCGTCGGACGGCCGTTCCGCCTTCTCGTGGTGCTGCTGGTGGCGCTGCTCACGCTCACCGCCGCGACACCGCCGCGAGGCCCGGTCGAGTGGACGCTGCCCGGCGGGCTGGGATCGGCCGTGTTCGTCTCCGGCGACGTGGTGTACGTGGTGCGGCCGGACCGCGCAGGCGCCGGCGGCGGGCGGGAACTCCTCGCGTACCGGGGCGACCGGGAGCGGTGGCGCAGCCCGCTGCCCGGCGTGGGCACCGCCGTGTCGGTGTGGGAGCAGGACGGCCGGGTGATCGTGGCCGGCCGGAGCGTCGACGACACGGACTGGCAGACGGTGACGTACGACGCGGCCACCGGCGCGGACGTCTGGCGCCGGCCCGGAATCGCGTTCGCTGTGGGCCGGGTGCTGCTGATGCAGTCGGCCACATCCGACACCAGTACGTCGATCATGGAGGTGGACCCGGCCGACGGCCGTACGGTGTGGACGGCGCCGATGACGGGCGCGCTGGGTTTCGACGTCGAACCGACCGGGCCGGTACGCATGGTGTTGTCCCCGGCGACCGGACAGACGGTGGTCGTGGACGCGCGCACCGGCGCGCGGCTGGTGGCCCGCGATCTGGACCCGGTACGACGGCCCGGCCCGCGCCGGTTGCAGCTCGCCCGCGGACTGCTGCTGGAGTTCCGCGACGGCGACGGGGCCATCGAGGCGTACGACCTGGACACGCTCCGGCCGCGCTGGACCGTCGCGCGGAAGCTCGTCGGCCACGTCGAGAGTTGCGGCGCCCTGCTCTGCGCCGTCGGACTGGCCGGCGGGATGACTGCGCTCGACCCGGCGACCGGCGTCGTGCGCTGGAGCGTGGACCGGTGGGCGGGCGTGCCGGCGGCGGGTGGCGGTCGGCTGCTCGTCGGCGTCGCCGACACCGACATGGACGCCGGCCTGGCGGTGCTCGACCAGGAGGACGGGCGGCTGATCGCCGACCTCGGCGGCTGGACCCTGGTCCCGCAGCACGAGTCGGGCGGCCCGCTGCTGGCGACACGGCCGCTGGGCGGCGGACGGCAACTCCTGGCCGAGGTGAACCTGTCCGGTGATCCGCCCTCGGCCCGGGGCACGCTCACCGGCACCGGCTGCACCACCGGCGTGGCGCTTCTGGTCTGCCGCCGGCCCGGCGGCGACTACATGGTGCGGCGGCTGACGTGAGCCCGGTGATCGAGCTGGGAGAGATGCGGCACGGCGAGTCCGCCGACGAGCCGGCCGACGCGCCGCCCCGCCGGCCGCCGGGCCGTACGGCGCGGGTGGCGCTGCTCTGCTGCCTGGTGCTGCTCGTGGTCACCGCCGCCGCCGGGCCGCCGCGACGGCCCGAGCCGATCCGGGTGCCCGCCCCGCAGGGCGCGGCGTTCGTGCTCCTGCCCGGCCGGGTGGTGGTGGCCGACGGCCCGGGCGCGATCGGCCGGGGTGGGCGGGTGGTCGCCGCGTACCGGCTGCCCGTCGGGGAACCGGCGTGGCGGTTCGCGCTGACCGCCGGGGACCACGTGCTCGGGCTCACCGCCGTGGGCGGAGGGCTACTGGTGACGAGCAGCCCGGCCGGGGACGGCGACTCGGTGTCGGCCATGCTCGACGCGGCGACGGGCACGCTGCGCTGGCGGCATCCCGGCTACCCGGTCCGGACCGCGTCCGGCGGGCTGCTGCTGGAGAATCCCCGCCCGCCCGGTGCGGGCACCGTGCGGGCCGTGGACCCGGCCTCCGGCGTGGTGCGGTGGACGCTGCCCGTGCCGGGGCAGGAGGTGGGATACCGCCACGACGCCCACGGGGTGACGCAGCTCGTGCTGGTCACTCCGCAGGGCCGGGTGACCGTGTACGACGCGGACTCCGGCACGGTCGCGCACACCGGCCGGGTGGCGCCCGCGGCCGATCGCGCCGCCTACCGGTACGCGCAGGTGGTGGCCGACCTCCTGCTGGTCGAGGACGCCCGCGGCACCGTCACCGGATACGGGCTGGACCGGCTCGACGAGCGGTGGAGCCTGCCGGTCGGCTCCCGGGCCGGGCTCTGGTTCGCCGACTGCGCCGGGATGGTGTGCCTGCGCGACCAGGTGGGCGGCGCGCAGGCCCTCGACCCGGCCACCGGCCGCCCGGCCTGGTCGGACGAGCGCTGGCTGGGGATGGGCCCGGTCGGCGGCCGGCTCATCGCCGCCGAGCGCGGAATCGGGGAGGAGCTGGAACTGTCGGCGCTGGACCCGCCGACCGGCCGCGTGCTGGCCCGGCTGGGGCGCTGGCGCGTCTCCGGCAACGACCTCCCGGCCGGGCCGCTGCTCGGGTTGCGCACGCTCACCGGGGACCGGACGCTCGTCGGCGCGCTGGACGTGGCGGCCGGGCAGGTACGGATCCGGGGGATCCTGCCCGGCGCCTGGTCCGAGTGCGCGGACACGGGCACCGAACTGGTGTGCCTGCGCCCGACCGGCGGCATGGCGATCTGGCCGGTCGGCCGCTGATCACCAGTTGGCCTGCGCCGGAGGTGGCGGCAGCGGTGCCGACTCCGGGCGCAGCACGTACGCGATCCCACCGCTGCCCGCCTGCCAGGCGCTCTCGAACGGCCCGCGCGGCACGGTGCGGCGGACCCGCTCGTCGTCCGGCGCGTACGGGTCGTTGAGCACCGGGTCGCCGTCGGCGGTGAAGCCGGCCAGCACCATGAGGTGTCCCCGGGTGTCGTAGTCCAGGCCGGGAACCTGACCGGCGGTGAACGCGGCCGAGACGATCAGCGGGATGCCGGCGGCCACGAACCGTTCCGCCTCGGCCAGCGAGCGCAGCCGGGTGACGAAGGCGTCCACTCCGTGCGTCGCCGCGTACGCCGTGTTGAACGGCCAGTTGCCCGGCCCGCCGAAGGCGTGGTCGTAGCAGTGCCGGGCGGCGTGCACCACCTGCGGGCGCGGACCGGGCGGCGCCACCCAGGCGTACCGGTCCGGGGCGGGTCCGGCACCCCAGAAGTCGAGCACCATCGACACACAGGTGGGGCTGCACCAGGAGTCGCCACCGCCACCCCAGCGGGTCTCCCCGGCGGCGTGCAGCCGCTGCGCGTACCGCGGCACGTCCAGCACCCGTCCCCACGCGCCCGCATCTCCGGCGCCGGTGGCCTCCGCGCCGCCCGTCGGGTCGGTGGAGGCGACGACGCCCACAGTGCGCAGTACCGGGCCGGCGGGCGCGTCGAGCCGTCGGAGCAGGGTCACCCGGACCTGCCAGCCGGTCACCGCCGCGCCGGTCACCCGCAGCGTGTCGGCGGCGACCCGCGCCCGGTCGTCCTCCTGCCCGGGTACGGAGGCGCGATGCACCGCACTCTCGTCGGCGGCCCAGTGGCCCAGCTCGTACCAGCCGGTGGTGGCCGTGCCGTCGGCCCAGCCGCGCAGCTCGACCCGTAGCCAGCAGCCGGGCGGGGTGTCGGCGGTCCAGGAGGGCACCAGCTCGGTGAGGGCGAACCCGGCGGGCGTCACGGGGGAGGTCCAGGTGCCGGCGGCGTACTCGGCCGTGGTCCCGGAGTGCGGGTCGGTGTGCGTGACCCGGGCGGCATCGCCGTCGGGCGTCAGGCCGTCCGTCCCGGCGCGCAGCCCGTCCGCACGACCCCGGTCCCGGTCCGCCGGGAAGCGGAACCGGTGGTACGCGATGTCGCGGCCGCTCATCGGGAACCCGCCCGGCACGGCCGTGACCAGTGGCTGCTGCGCGTGTCGATCATCGCCGCCGAGCATCGCGTACCCGAAGGTTTTCTGCAACGGCGGACCGTGCCACCGCACACGGCGCTCCACCTGGCGTGCCATCACCGAGCGTAGCCGCAGCGCGCCCGCGGCATGGTCACCCCCGCGCCCTTTGCTCTGCAGCCCTCGGCGCATCGGTGACCCACGGCTACCGCTGCGCATGTGGGTGCAGAGCAAAGGGCGCGGAGGGGTATCTTCGCGGCGGAGGCGGGTTCGGAGTCTTCGCTGTTCAGGACGATGTGGCCTGCCGGTCGTTCCGTTCGGGCGAGCGAGCGCCCATCACGGTGCGTGACGCGGCCGTGAATCCGCGTCAACGTTACGAAGCGTCACATCCTGGGTTCCGGGTCGGGTGGGGTGGCGCGAGTGCGCACCAGGAGGGCTTCCCGGTGATGTGCTCGTCGGCGGGCCGTCTCGAGGATCGCCTCCTCCGGCGGCGGGTTTTGCCTGCCGCACTAGGTTGTCAGGGGTCACGAGGCGGGAGGCCGGGATGCGGGTACTGGTGGTCGAGGACGAGCGCAACCTCGCCGACGCGATCGCGCGGGGGCTGCGCAAGCGCGGGATGGCTGTGGACGTGGCCTACGACGGCGACGCCGGGCACGAGGCGGCGTTCGTGACCCGCTACGACGTGGTGATCCTGGACCGCGACCTGCCCGGCGTGCACGGCGACCGGATCTGCGCCGACCTGGCCGCCTCCGGCGCGCTGACCCGGGTGCTGATGCTGACCGCCAGCGTCACGGTCGCCGACCGGGTCGAGGGGTTGCAGCTCGGCGCCGACGACTACCTGGCCAAGCCGTTCGCGTTCGACGAGCTGGTGGCCCGGGTGCAGGCGCTCGGCCGCCGCGCCACCCCGGCCGCGCCGCCGGTGCTGGAGGTGGCCGATCTGGTGCTCGACCCGGCCCGCCGGGTGGTGAGCCGGGGCGGCGTGCCGCTCGACCTCACCAACAAGGAGTTCGGCGTGCTCGCCGAGCTGCTCAAGGCGCGCGGCGCGGTGGTGTCCAGCGAGGAGCTGCTGGAGCGGGTCTGGGACGCCAACACCGACCCGTTCACCACGATCGTCCGCGTCACCGTGATGACACTGCGCAAGAAGCTCGGCGACCCGCCCCTCATCGACACCGTCGTGGGCGCGGGCTACCGCATCGGCGGGGTACGGCAGTGAGCGCGCGGAGCGCCCGCCGGGTGCGGCCGACGCTGCGGCTGCGGCTGACCCTGCTCAACGGCGTGCTGCTGGTAGGCGCGGGGGCGATCCTGGTGCTGCTGGCCTGGCTGCTGGTCCGCGACGCGCTGCGCCCCACCGACGAGCTGCTACCGGGCACCACTGTGGTGCTCACGGACGGGCGCACGCTCGACGCCGGGCAGTGGCAGCGGCAACTGGTGGACGCCGCGTCACAGGAACTGCTGGTCAAGGGTCTGCTCGCGCTGGTGGCGATCAGCGTGGTCGGTGTGGCCGGGGCGTACCTGGTGGCCGGCCGGGCGCTGCGCCCGCTGCACCAGGTCACCGCCACCGCCCGCCGGCTCGGTGAGGCCACGCTCGACGAGCGGATCGGCTGGTCCGGCGCCGACGACGAGGTGGCCGAGCTGGCCGAGACGTTCGACGCCATGCTCGACCGGATCAGCGGCGCCTTCGAGGCGCAGAAACGGTTCGTCGCGAACGCCTCGCACGAGCTGCGGACGCCGCTGGCGGTGATGCGTACCGAAATCGACGTGACGCTCAGCGACGACGACGCCGACCTCGCCGAGTACCGCCGCATGGCCGGCGTGGTGCGCGACGCCTCCGAACGCGCCAACGGCCTGGTCGACGCGCTGCTGGTGCTGGCGCGCAGCGAGGCGCAGACCGGCCGGCGGCTGGGCCGGCGCGCCGAGTCGGACCTCGCCATCGGCACCGCCAACGCCCTCTCCGCGGTCTCCCGGGAGGTGGAGCGCATCGGCCTGAAGGTGCACACCTCGCTGCGCCCGGCGCCGGTGGTCGGCGACCCCGGCCTGCTCGACCGGCTCGCCGGCAACCTGGTGGAGAACGCGGTCCGCTACAACCACCTGCACGGCCGGATCTGGATACGCACCGGCACCGACGGGGAACGGTCCTGGCTGGTCGTGGGGAACACCGGCTTCGAGGTCGCCCCGGCCGACGTACCCGGGCTGTTCGAGCCGTTCCGGCGCGGCGGCCAGGAACGCACCGGCGCGCGCGGCTCCGGTCTCGGCCTGTCGATCGTGCGGGCCGTCAGCGACGCGCACGGCGGCACGGTGAAGGCGGTCGCCCAGCCCGGCGGCGGCCTCGAGGTGACAGTCACGCTTCCGTCGGCCGACCCGGCGGCGGCCACCTGACCGCCGACCCGGCCCGTCCGGCCGGTGAGGCGGCCTCACCTTTTCGTGCGGCCGGCCTCGGCTGTCCCGGCCGGACCCGACGGTGGTCGGCCCCCGGCGGCACGGTGGTCGGGCAGAATGCGCCGCTCCCGCTGGACGCGGAGCCGGGGATCAACGGAGAGTAAGCGCAGCGACGCCTCACCCTGCTCACCCACCGGAGCTGCCCGTGACCCACCCCTCGGCCCCGCGCCGCCGCCGTCTTCTCGCGGTCCTCACCGCCGGCGCCCTCACCGTCGCCGGCCTCTCGCCGGCCACGCCCGCGGCAGCCGTCGCCGCGCCCGGCCACGACAAAGTGGTCCACACCGTCCCCTCCACCGCCTCGCCCGACGTCCAGGACGGCTCGGTCGACGCGATCCACGACGCCGGTACGAAGATCATCGCGGGCGGCTCCTTCACCCGGGTGCAGAACCGCAACTCCGACGTCGACATCCCCCGCGACTACCTGCTCGCCTTCGACAAGGCCACCGGGCAGGTGGACACCGCGTTCGCGCCCACGCTCGACAACGAGGTGACGGCGGTCGTCGCCGGTCCCA
This sequence comes from Micromonospora sp. CNZ296, assembly GCF_007827635.1. Taxonomy (NCBI): domain Bacteria; kingdom Bacillati; phylum Actinomycetota; class Actinomycetes; order Micromonosporales; family Micromonosporaceae; genus Micromonospora; species Micromonospora sp. CNZ296. The sequence goes on along the minus strand of NZ_VISW01000012.1, from coordinate 146,905 downwards.
CAGCGGGCACGGTCTTCGTCGCCGGCAAGTTCAACACCGTCAACGGCGTGACCCGGCGCAAGGTGGCCCTGCTCGACGTCGCCACCGGTGCCGTCGTCACCAGCTTCACGCCGCCGGCGTTCAACGGTCTGATCAAGGACATCGCGCTCGTCGGCGACCGGCTGCTGGTCGGCGGCATCTTCACCACGGCCGGCAACCCCAACCCGCGCGGCGGGCTCGCGTCGCTCAACGCCACCACCGGCGCGGTCGACAGCTACCTCACCACGGCGCTGACCGAGAACCACAACTGGGACGGCGTCAGCGGCGCCAAGGCCGGCGTGGGCGCGGAGAAGCTCGCCGTCTCCCCGGACGGCACGCAGCTCGTCGTCATCGGCAACTTCAAGAAGGCCGACGGGGTCCTGCACGACCAGATCGTCAAGATCGACCTGGGCGCCACCGCCGCCACCGTCGCGGACTGGAACACGGCCCGCTACACGCCGCGCTGCAAGTGGCAGTCGTTCGACTCGTACGTCCGCGACGTCGCGTTCTCCCCGGACAACAGCTACTTCGTGGTGGTCACCACCGGCGCCCCGTACGGCGGGACGCTCTGCGACACCGCGGCCCGCTGGGAGGCCGGCGCGACCGGCAGCAGCCTCCAGCCGACCTGGGTCGACTACAGCGGCGGCGACACGTTCCTGTCCGTCGGCATCAGCGAGCAGGCGGTCTACGTCGGCGGCCACCTCCGCTGGCTCAACAACAGCACGGGAACCGACAACGCCCGGGCCGGCGCGGTCGGCCGGGCCAGCATCGCCGCGCTCGACCCCGCCAACGGCCTGCCGCTGTCCTGGAACCCGGGCCGGCACCCGCGCGGCATCGGCGCCTCCGAGATGCTCGTGACCCCGAGCGGCCTCTGGGTCGGCGGCGACACACTCTGGATCGGCAACTTCCAGTACCGCCGGGAGCGGATCGCGTTCTTCCCGCTCGCCGGTGGCAAGGCACCGCACCCGACCACCACGGCGACGCTGCCCGGCAACGTGTACCAGGCCGGCCTGCCGAAGCCGACCAACGTGCTGTACCGGGTGAACGCCGGCGGCCCGGTGGTCGCCGCCGCCGACGGCGGACCGGACTGGGCGGCCGACACCGGCTCCAGCCCCAGCCCGTACCACAACACCGGCAGCTCGACCTCCAGCTTCAACACGGTCGGCAGCCTGGACGCGACGGTGCCGGCCGGCACCCCGGCCGCGCTCTACAGCGACGAGCGGTACGACCCGGCCGGCGGCGCGGAGATGCTCTGGCAGTTCCCGGTGCCCGCCGGCACCGAGGTGCACGTGCGGCTCTACCTGGCCAACCGGTACGACGGCACCTCCGCGCCCAACACGCGCGTCTTCGACGTGGCGCTGGACGGCGCGGTCGTCCTCGACGACCTGGACCTGTCCGCCAGCGTCGGGCACAACGTGGGCACCATGCGGGAGTTCACGGTGACCAGCGACGGCACCGTCGACATCGAGTTCCGCCACGTCAAGGAGAACCCGCTCGTCGACGCCGTCGAGATCGTCAAGACCGGGCCTCCGCCGGCCGGCACCGGTGAGGAGGTGCAGGTCCGCTCGTACGACGGGCTGACCGGCGTCGGCGCGCCCGCTCCGGTGGCGAACCCGGACGAGACCGCGTGGTCCGCCACGCGCAACGCGTTCTGGGTCGGCGGGACGCTGTTCTACGGCACCGGCGGCGCGCTGTGGCGGCGTACGTTCGACGGCACCACGTTCGGCACGCCCGAGCTGGTGGACCCGTACCACGACCCGTACTGGGACACCGTGGTGACCAACTCGGGTCCGGAGGGGCAGACGTACGTCGGCGCGACCACCGGCTTCTACGCCGAGATCCCGAACGTGACCGGCATGTTCTACACCGGCGGTCGGCTCTACTACACGCTGACCGGGCAGAACGGCCTGTTCTGGCGCTGGTTCACGCCGGACAGCGGCGTGGTCGGCGCCGACCGGTTCTCGGTGGCCGGGGCGAGCGGGTTCTCCGACGCGGGCGCCGTCTTCGTGGCCGGCTCCACGCTCTACAAGGTGAACCGGAGCACCGGTGACCTGTCCGCCGTCGACTGGGTGAACGGCGCTCCGTCGGGGACGTTCACGGTGCGCAGCGGCCCGGCGGTCGACGGCGTCGACTGGCGCGCGAAGGCGGTCTTCGTCGGCCCGTAAGGAAGGGCCCCTTCTTAACGCCTGCGGTAGAGGAAGGGCCCCTTGTTAACACCTCGCTGTTAACAAGGGGCCCTTCCTTGCACGAGCGGGGTTGTGTGCGCGGTGCGGGCGGTGGAATGATCAACCGGTCAGCCCGAGAGGTGGAAGGGGGTGTGGTCGATGTCCGTCGTGAACCGTCCCGCGCCCCGCGTTCCCCGCTGACGTTCCCACTCCGCCGGGGCGCGCTCCCCACAGGAGGAAGCATAGTGAGTGCACAGATCCACTGCGTGACAGTCGAAACCGACGACCCGTACGCCCTGGCCGGCTGGTGGGCACGCGTGCTCGACCGCCGGCTCGCCGACGACGACCACCCGGGCGACCCGGAGGCGGTCCTCGCCGCACCCGACGGGCACGGCCCCGACCTGCTGTTCGTTCGGGTGGACGAGCGGCACGGCAAGGGCGCGTTCCACCTCGACCTGCACCCGGCCGAGGGCACCCGGGACGAGGAGGTGGCGCGGCTGCGCGAGCTCGGCGCCGCGCTGGTGGCCGACCGGCGCCGCCCGGACGGAACCGGCTGGGTGGTGCTCGCCGACCCCGAGGGCAACGAGTTCTGCGTCTGCCGGAGCTCTGCCGAACGGGCCGTGTCCGCCTGATCCGGAAACGACACCGGGCCCCCGCCGTCACGGCGGGGGCCCGGTGCGTGACGGGTGTCAGTCCTGCTTCTCGATCTCGCCGCGCATCGTCACGAACTCCGACTGGAGTTCGGCCGCGGACTTGAAGTAGACGACCACCATGCCGAGGCTGCCCCGGTCGGCCCAGATGCAGACGGCCACCGGCACGTCCGACGCCTTGCCGTCGGAGCACTTGGCGTCGCCGCCCAGCGGGCCCGCGTCGACAGTCTTGAAGTCCTTGGTGGCCAGGTCCGGGGTGACCGCCGCGGTGGCGTCGGCCAGCTCCTTCTTCGGGTCCGCCATCACGCCGGACACCGCGACGATCATGACCAGGTCCTTCTTGGCCGGGTCGCCGTAGAAGGCGCCGACGGTGCTGGTCGCGTCCGGCACGTCCTTGCTGAGCTCGGACTTCATCTGCGCCGCGGCGGTCTGCAGCTGCGGGTCGGTGACCTTGGCCCGGCCGCCGAGCGTCTGCGGCTCGACCACCCGCGTCTTGGTGGCGGTGACCACCTCGTTGACGGTGTCCTTCGTGGCGAAGTAGGCGGCGACACCGCCGCCGACGCAGAGCACCAGGACCACCGCGAGGACGATCAGCAGGACCTTGCCGACGCCGGACTTCTTCGGCGGGACCGGCGCACCGAGCTGGCCACCGTACTGCGGCTGCTGCGGCGGGTAGTCGCCGCCGTACTGCTGCTGGGGAGCCTGCGGGTAGTCACCGCCGTACTGCGGCTGCTGCGGCGGCTGGTAGCCACCGGGCTGTTGCTGGGGGGAGGGGTAGTTGCCGGAGTAGGGACTGGACGGCGGCTGGGACATGTAGGCAGCTCCTGTGAGAAAACTGGACGCGTGATGGTAGCCAGCACCACCGACAGCCCGCTGTCCGCACAAGGGCGGCGACGCCAAACCGCGACCTACCCGTGACCTGGGCCGCAGACGCCGATCGCGGTGGCCGGGCCGTCCGGAACGGACAGCCCGACCACCGCGATCGATGCGTTGCGGTCGCCTCAGCGCAGGCTTGCCACGCCGTGCGGCAGGAACCGCTTGCCGGTCACCCGCTCGGAGGTGCCGGTCCGGTCCAGGTACGGCGTGACGCCGCCCAGGTGGAACGGCCAGCCGGCGCCGAGGATCATGCACAGGTCGATGTCCTGCGCCTCGGCGACGACGCCCTCGTCGAGCATGAGCCGGATCTCCTGCGCCAGCGCGTCCAGCGCGTTCTGCCGGACCTGCTCGGCGGTGAGCGGCTCGTCGCCGACCACGAGCAGCTTCGCCACCTCGTCGTTGATCTGGTCGTCGACCACGATCGGCTGGCCCGAGTCGGCGATCCGCTTGAGGTTCTCGCTGACGCCGAACCGGTCCGGGAACGCCTCGTGCAGGGTGCCGCCGACGTGGTACGCCACGGCCGGCCCGACGAGCTGGAGCAGCGCCAGCGGACGCATCGGCAGACCCAGCGGGTCCAGCGCGCTGTTCGCCACGTCCAGCGGGGTGCCCTGGTCGACGGCGGCGAACACGGTGCCGAGGAAGCGGGTCAGCAGCCGGTTCACCACGAACGCCGGAGCGTCCTTCACCAGCACCGACGACTTCCTGAGCTGCTTGCCGACCGCGAACGCGGTGGCCAGCGTGGCGTCGTCGGTCCGCTCGCCGCGGACGATCTCCAGCAGCGGCAGCACCGCGACCGGGTTGAAGAAGTGGAAGCCGACCACCCGCTCCGGGTGCTCCAGCTCGGCGGCCATCTCGGTGATGGACAGCGAGCTGGTGTTGGTGGCGAGCACCGCCTCCGGCTTGACGATCTTCTCCAGCTCGGCCCAGACCTGCTTCTTGACGCCCAGGTCCTCGAACACGGCCTCGATGACGAAGTCGGCGTCGGCGAAGACGGACTTGTCGACCGAGCCGCTGACCAGGCCGTACAGCTTGGCCGCGGTGCCCTTGTCCATCCGGCCCTTGCTGACGGCCTTCTCGATCTGGGTGTGCACGTAGCCGACGCCCTTGTCCACGCGGGACTGATCCAGGTCGGTCATCACGACCGGCACCTGAAGACGCCGGGCGAACAGCAGCGCGAGCTGGCTGGCCATCAGGCCGGCGCCGACGATGCCCACCTTGGTGACCGGACGGGCCAGGCCCTTGTCCGGCGCGCCGGCCGGGCGCTTGGCCCGCCGCTGCACCAGGTCGAAGGCGTACAGGCCGCTGCGCAGCTCCTCGGAGAAGACCAGGTCCGCGAGGGCCTCGTCCTCCGCCGCGGTGCCGGTGGCGAAGTCGGCGTCCTTCGCCGTCTCCAGCAGGTCCAGCGCCTTGTACGCGGACGGGACCGCGCCGTGCAGCCGCTGGTCGAGGGTCTGCCGGGCGAAGTAGAGCACGCCCGCCCACATGTCCTTGTCGACCTCGGGACGGGTCACGGTGACCTCGCCCCGGACCACGCCGGCGGCCCACTCCAGCGACCGCTCCAGGAAGTCGGCCGGCTCCAGCAGCACGTCCGCGATGCCCATCTCGGCAGCCTGCTTCGGCTTGAGCATCTTGTTCTGCATCAGCGGGTTCTGGATGATCACCTGCGTCGCGGCCGGGATGCCGATCAGGTTCGGCAGCAGCTGCGTACCGCCCCAGCCGGGGATGAGGCCGAGCGAGACCTCGGGCAGCGCCAGGGCCGCCGCGCCCGCCGACAGGGTCCGGTAGTGGCAGTGCAGCGCCAGCTCCAGGCCGCCGCCCATCGCCGCGCCGTTGACGAACGCGAAGGTGGGGACGCCGCTGTCCTTGAGCCGGGCGAAGACCCGGTGGCCCAGCCGGCCGATCTCCAGCGCCTGCTCGCGGTTCTCCAGGGCCGGCAGGCTGGTGATGTCCGCGCCCACGCAGAAGATGTACGGCTTGCCGGTGACCGCGATGAACGCCGGCTCCGCCGCCAGCGCGGCGGTGATCGCCTCGTCCAGGCTGGTCAGGCCGGCCGGGCCGAAGGTGTTGGGCTTGGTGTGGTCGAAGCCGTTGTCCAGGGTGATGAGGGCGGCGGGCCGGTCCAGCCCGGGTACGGCCACCTGGCGCAGCAGCGCCTTGGTGACGACCTCGTTCGGTGCGGCGAGGCTCACTTGTCTCCACCCTCCCAGTGCGGGTTCTCCCAGATCACGGTGCCGCCCATGCCGATGCCGATGCACATGGCGGTGAGGCCGTAGCGGACCTCGGGGTGCTCGGCGAACTGGCGGGCGAGCTGGGTCATCAGCCGGACGCCGGAGGACGCGAGCGGGTGACCGATGGCGATCGCGCCGCCCCACGGGTTGACCCGCGGGTCGTCGTCGGCGATGCCGAAGTGGTCGAGGAAGGCGAGCACCTGCACCGCGAACGCCTCGTTCAGCTCGAACAGGCCGATGTCGTCGATGCTCAGGCCGGCGATCCGCAGCGCCTTCTCGGTCGACGGGATCGGGCCGACGCCCATCACCTCGGGCTCGACGCCGACGAAGCCGAACGACACCAGGCGCATGCCGACCGGCAGGCCCAGCTCGCGGGCGGTGTCCTCGGCCACCAGCAGCGCGGCGGTGGCGCCGTCGTTCAGGCCGGCCGCGTTACCGGCGGTGACCTTGCCGTGCGGCCGGAACGGGGTCTTCAGGCCGGCCAGCTTCTCCATCGAGGTGTCGCGGGGCGCCTCGTCCACTGTGGCCAGGCCCCAGCCTGCCTCCGGGTCGCGGACCGCCACCGGCACCAGGTCGCCCTGGAGCTTGCCGTTGGCGTACGCCTTCGCGGTCTTCTGCTGCGAGGCCAGCGCGAACGCGTCGGTGCGCTCCTTGGTGATGTGCGGGACGCGGTCGTGCAGGTTCTCCGCGGTGGAGCCCATCACCAGGGCGGACGGGTCGACGAGCTTCTCCGCGACGATGCGCGGGTTGGGGTCGACGCCCTCGCCCATCGGGTGGCGGCCCATGTGCTCGACGCCGCCGGCGATGGCCACGTCGTACGCGCCCACGGCGATGCCGCTGGCCACGGTGGTGACGGCGGTCATCGCGCCGGCGCACATCCGGTCGATGGCGAAGCCGGGCACGGTCTTGGGCAGGCCGGCCAGCAGGGCGGCGGTGCGGCCGATGGTCAGGCCCTGGTCACCGATCTGGGTGGTGGCGGCGATGGCCACCTCCTCCACCTTTTCCGGCGGAAGTTGCGGGTTGCGGCGCATCAGCTCGCGGATGCAGCGGATCACCAGATCGTCGGCGCGGGTGTTGGCGTACATCCCACCCGCCTTGCCGAACGGGGTACGGACGCCGTCGACGAAGACGACATCCCGGACTTCACGGGGCACTTGGAGCCTCCCTCGGCACGGGCATTTCCCCGGATGCTACTCGCCAGTAACCAGACGTGGCACCACACCCCGCGTGGCCCACCTCACACCCCGGCCGCGGCCGTCACTGCTGCGGGGTGTGCAACGCCTCCGTCAGCGCGGGCAGGAGCAGCCCGATCTGCCACTCCCGGGCACCGAACCCGCGCAGCGTCTCCGCGACCGTCTCGTCGGTGATCTCCGCTGGCGGCTGCCACGCCAGCCGGCGGATCGAGTCCGGCGCGATCAGGTTCTCCGCCGGCAGCCGGTGCGCCCCGGCGGTGCCGACCACCACCTCCCGGGCCCGGGCCAGCCGCCCGGCCGCCACCGGGTCGCGTTCGGCCCACCGGTGCGGCGGAGGCGGACCCTCCACCGCCGGGCTCACCGGCAGCGCGTCGTCCGGCAACTGGCGCGCGTCGTCCAGCGCCGCCAGCCAGGTACGCGCCAGCCGGCGCACCGACCGCCCACCGAACCCGGGGAGCGTGAGCAGCGTCTTCTCGTCCTTCGGGTCCAGCTCGGCGGCGGCCACGATGGCCGAGTCGGGCAGTACCCGGCCCGGCGCGGCGTCCCGGCGGGAGGCGATCTGGTCCCGCGCGTACCAGAGGGAACGCACCCGGGCCTGGGCCCGCGCGCCGCGTACCCGGTGGATGCCGGACGTGCGCCGCCACGGCTCGGCGCGGACGCGCGGCGAGGCGCCGTTGCGCACCAGCGCGTCGAACTCCTCCGCCGCCCAGCCCGACTTGCCCTGCCGCTGCAACTCCTCGTCCAGCGAGTCGCGCAGGTCGACGAGCAGTTCGACGTCGAGCGCCGCGTACGTCAGCCAGGACTCCGGCAGCGGCCGGCTCGACCAGTCGGCGGCGGAGTGGTGCTTCTCCAGGCTGAACCCGAGCAGCTGTTCGGTCAGCGCGGCCAGGCCGACCCGCTCGAAACCGGCCAGCCGGGCGGCCAGTTCGGTGTCGAACAACCGGCGCGGGCGCAGCCCCACCTCGGCCAGGCAGGCGAGATCCTGGCTGGCCGCGTGCAGCACCCACTCGGTCTCGGCGATCACCGCGTCCAGGGCGGACAGGTCGGGCAGCGGCAGCGGGTCGATGAGCGCGGTGCCGGCGCCGCCGCGGCGCAGCTGCACCAGGTAGGCGCGCTGGCTGTAGCGGTAGCCGGAGGCGCGTTCGGCATCGAGGGCCACCGGGCCGGTGCCGGCCGCGAAGCGGGCCACGACCTCGTCCAACTCGGCAGGTGTGGCCACCGGGGCGGGCGTGCCGTCGCGCGGCGCGGTCAGGGGGACGGCCGCGCCCGGTTCGGTCTCGGACCCCGCGTCCGCCGGCTCCGGCAGGGCCGACGTCGGCTGGGCGGACGCCTCCCCGGTACGGCTTTCGGCGGCCCGACGGCGCAGGGGTGGTTCGTCGGTCACCTGACAACCCTAGTAGGCCGGACGATCCGGTGTGCGCAGCCGGTCCGGCGCGTGTCGGCGCGATGGCCGTCAGGTGACCGGAAAGGTGCGGGTTGCGGGGCCGTGAGAGGGTCGGACAAGGGGGAAGACAAAGCCCGTTCCCGCCGGTACGGTCCATCGAGCCGCGAACGGCGTACGGGTGCCGCAGCGGGTCGGGGGGCGTCGGCGAAGCCGACGGGGAGGACGGTCGAGCATGACAGGCGGGTACGGAACCGGCGACGACGTGCCGGGGCACGGCGGCGGCGACACGGCAGCCGACCGGCCGGGGCCGCTGCCGCCGCGCTTCGCCCCGCCCGCCGGTTCGGCCCCGGTGCCGGGATCGTTCCCCGGTGGATCCGAGTGGGCCGGCACCCCCGGCTACCCGGCGCGGGCCGCCGTCCAGCCGCCCGCCGGCTACCCGGGTCTCCCGGACCCGGCCGGCACGCCGCAGCCGACGCCCTACGCGGCCCCGTCCGGCGTCGCGACCCCGCCCGCCACGGCCCAGCCGGGCCAGCCGTCCTACGGCACCACGCCGTCCGAGCCGGGCCGGTCGTCCTACGGCTCCGCACCTGGCCAGCCGTCCTACGGCTCCGCGCCGGCCCAGCCGTCCTACGGCTCCGCGCCGGCCCAGCCGTCGTCCTTCGGCGCCGTACCGGCACAGACCTCCCGGTCCGCCGCCCCGGCGTACCCGGGCCAGCCGGCCGCGTCACCGGCGTATCCGGGCCAGCCGGTCTCCGCGTCACCGTCCTATCCGGGCGGGCCGGGCTCGTCGTCGTACCCGGACCGGGCGCCCGCCGCACCGTCGTATCCGGGCCCGTCCGGCAGCGGCCCGTCGTACCCCGGCCAGCCGGTGTCCGCGCCCGCCTACCCGGGGCAGCCGGTGTCGGCGCCGTCCCAGCCCGGTTCCGCGTACCCCGGTCAGGCGGCCCTCGTCGGCGGCCCGGCCGGCTTCGGCGCGCAGCCGGCGCGGCGCAGCCGGGTGGCGGTGGTGGCGCTGGCCCTTGCCGCCGTGCTGACGGTGGTCACCGGCGTGCAGGCGTACCAGATCTACCGGCTCGACGACCGGCTCGCCGCCGCCGACAAGCGGATGGCCGAGGGGCAGGGCACGGACGCCAGCCGGCTCGACGGCCTGGAGCAGCGCGCCGGCAGCCTGGAGAAGAAGGCCGGCGCGGCCTTCAACCCGGAGGCGGTGGCCAGCGCGGTGCTGCCGAGCGTGTTCCGGGTGCGGGCCGGGCAGTTCACCGGTACGGCGTTCGCCGTCGGCAAGGCCCCGTCCGGCGGCGGCACCACGCTGCTGACGAACTTCCACGTGGTCGAGTCGGTCTTCACCGCGGGTGAGCGCAAGGTGTTCCTGGAGCGCAAGGACCAGCGGTTCGAGGCGACCATCATCGCCACCGACAAGGACAAGGACCTGGCGCAGCTGCAGACCACCGCCAAGTTCACCGGGCTGGTCGCGGCCCGCGACCCGGTGCGGTCGGGCCAGCAGATCATCGTGGTCGGCGCGCCGCTCGGGTTGCAGGACAGCGTCACCACGGGCGTGGTCAGCGCGTTCCGCGAGGACGAGCGCGGCGGCGGCCCGGTGATCCAGTTCGACGCGCCGATCAACCCGGGCAACTCCGGCGGTCCGGTGATCAACGGCTCGAAGGAGGTCGTCGGCATCGCCACGGCCAAGGCCCGCAACGCCGAGGGCATCGGGCTCGCGGTGCCGATCAAGACCGCCTGCGACCGGTTCCGGCTCTGCTGACCGGTGGCCGCACCGGCCCGGCCGCACCGCATCGACCCCGGCCCATCGGGCCACCCCGCGGGGGACCAGCACATCTGGAGGAACGACATGTCCTACCCACCGGCCGGGGGCGACAACCCGCCCCCGGCGCCGGGGGGCACGGTCTACGGCAACCCGTACGGCAGCCGGCCCGCGCCCCAGCAGTACGACCCGAACCAGCCAGCGCCGACGCTGCACCAGCCCACCGTGTCCGACGGCGCCCCCGGGTACGGCGGATACCAGCCCGCCACGCCGGGACAGCCGGGATACGCGCCCGGCGCCGCCCCGGTGCCCCCGCCGGCGCAGCCGATGTCGGCGCCGCCGGTCTCCGTCCCGCCGGTCTCCGCCCCCGGCTACGCGCAGCCGATGTCGGTCCCGCCCGCGTCGGCTCCGCCGGTGTCCGGCCCCGGCTTCGGGCCGCCGCCGATGTCCGGGCCGCCCGGCCCGTACGGCCCGGTGGGTGCCCCGCCGGCCACCGGCGGCGGCAGGAAGTGGGCGGCGCTGGTGCTCGGCCTCGTCGCCGCGCTGCTGTTCGTCTTCGGCGGCGTGATGACGTTCCTGTACGTCTCCACGAACGGCGAGCTGGACAAGTCCCGGCAGACGGTCAGCCAGCGGGACGGCACGATCTCGGCGAACCAGCAGGAGATGGAGAAGCTCAAGGGTGAGCTGAAGGCGGTCCAGGAGCGGCTGTCGGACACCCAGCAGGACCTGACCGGCACCAAGAACGACCGGGACGAGCAGGCCCGGCAGAAGAAGGTCATCGCGAACTGCCTGGACAAGCTGACCACGGCCATGGCGGCGGCGTCGCGCGGCGACCGGGCCGCCTTCGAGGCGGCCAGCAAGGGCCTGGACAAGATCTGCGACGAGGCCGAGAACTACCTCTGACCGGCGTCCACCGAAGGCCGTCCCGGTTCGTCCGGGGCGGCCTTTCGCGTGTCCCCGGGCGGGGTGCGGTCAGGCGGCGCCGGCGGAGCGGCGGGTGGGCAGCGCGGTGACGCCGGGCGGCGGCAGGCCGGCCGTGGAGGCCAGCAGCGTGCACCAGCCGAGCAGGTGCGGGCCCAGGTCGGCGCGCAGCGGCGTCCAGGAGGCGCGGATCTCGATGTCACCGGCGGCGGGCGGCCCGGCCAGCTCGCCGAAGCGGGTGGAGAGCGTCTGGGTGACTGTGCCGCCGATCGCCCGGTGCCCGGCGCCCTGCGCGTCGAGCGCGTCGGTCAGCCAGGTCCAGCCGACACCGGGCAGCAGCGGATCGCTGGCCAGGTCGACCTCCAGCTCGGCGGTGACGTACGTGACCAGCCGCAGCGTGCCCTGCCACGCCTCGTGCCCGGCCGGGTCGTGCAGCAGGATCAGCCGGCCGGTGGCCACCTCGTCGTCGTCGCGCATCACGGCGGCGGAGAGCGCGAACGCGTACGGGGCCAGCCGCTGCGGCGCGCCGACCTCCTCCAGGATGATCTCCGGTCGGGGTGTGGCCGATCGCAGCCCCGCGACCGCGCGGGCGAACGTTTCCGGGAGCGCGATCGGGGGGGCCATGCGGGCAGCCTATGCCGCGCTCACCGCGCGGCGCGCGACGGCGCGCCGGGTGATCGACGGTTAAGAAGGGGCCCTTCCGCTACCGGAGGCGTTAAGCGGGGGCCCTTCCTTCTACGTCACAAATGCGGACGGTGAACGCGGGCGCGCACCGGGGGCGTGGCACGATTGCCGCGATGACCACCGACACCACGGGCACTGCCGCCCGAGACGGAGAACCCCGCCGCGGCGGGCCGGCCGACTCGCCCTTCGTCCGCGCCTGCCGGCGCGAGCCGGGCCCGCACACCCCGGTCTGGTTCATGCGCCAGGCCGGCCGGTCGCTGCCGGAGTACCGGGAGATCCGGGCCAACGTGCCGATGCTGGAGTCCTGCCGCCGGCCCGACCTGGTCACCGAGATCACGCTCCAGCCGGTGCGCCGGCACGGCGTGGACGCGGCGATCCTGTTCAGCGACATCGTGGTGCCGGTCGCCGCGGCCGGCATCGACCTGGACATCGTGCCCGGCACCGGCCCGGTGGTGGCCGAGCCGGTCCGTACCGCCGCCGACGTCGAGCGGATCACCCCGATCGGCCGCGACGATGTGTCGTACGTGGACGAGGCGGTCCGCCGGCTCGTCGTCGAGCTGGGCGACACCCCGCTGATCGGCTTCGCCGGCGCCCCGTTCACGCTCGCCAGCTACCTGGTCGAGGGCGGCCCGTCGCGTACGCACGCCAAGACCAAGGCGCTGATGTACGGCGACCCGGAGCTGTGGCACGCGCTGTGCGCGCGGCTGGCCGAGGTGACGCTGGCGTTCCTCCAGGTGCAGATCGACGCCGGGGTCTCCGCGGTGCAGCTGTTCGACTCGTGGGCCGGCGCGCTCTCCGAGGCGGACTACCGCCGCTTCGTGTTGCCGCACTCGACGTACGTGCTGGGCGGCCTCGCCGACGCCGGTGTGCCGCGGATCCACTTCGGGGTGGGCACCGGCGAGCTGCTCGGCGCGATGGGCGAGGCCGGCGCCGACGTGGTGGGCGTGGACTGGCGGACGCCGCTCGACGTCGCCACCGGCCGGATCGGGCCGGACAAGGCGGTGCAGGGCAACCTCGACCCGACGGTGCTGCTCGCCGGATGGCCGGTGGTGGAGACCGAGGTGCGGCGCATCGTCGAGCAGGGCCGGGCCGCTCCCGGCCACGTGTTCAACCTCGGTCACGGCGTCCTGCCGGAGACCGACCCCGAGGTGCTGACCCGGGTGGTCGCGCTGGTGCACGAGCTGACCGCGCGACCGGAGCGCTAGGAGGAGACAGTGGTGCGACCGTGGCGGGTGGCGATCGTCGGTGGCGGGATCACCGGGCTGGCCGCCGCCGTCCGGTTGCGCGACCGGGCGCCCGAGGGCACCGAGATCACCGTGTACGAGCAGTCCGGCCGCCTCGGCGGCAAGCTGCACACCGGTGAGCTGGCCGGCGGCCCGGTCGAGTTCGGCGCGGAGTCGTTCCTGATGCGCGACCCGGCCGGTGGCGAGTCGGCGGCGGTGACGCTGGCCCGCCGCCTCGGACTGGACGCGTCGATCGTGCACCCGACCGTCGGGCAGGCGGCCCTGCTCGTCGACGGCACGTTGCGCCAGGTCCCGGGCGGGACGCTCGTCGGCGTACCCGGGGATCTGGACAAGGTGGCGGCGGTCGCGCCGCCGGCCGCGGACGCCGACCGCGACGCGGGCCACCCGCTGCTGGCCGACGGTGAGGACACCTCGGTCGGTGAGCTGGTCCGCAAGCGTCTCGGAGACGCGGTGGTGGAGCGGCTGGTCGACCCGATGCTCGGCGGCGTGTACGCCGGCCGGGCCGACGACCTGTCGCTCGTCACCACGATGCCGGCGCTGGCCCGCGCGGCACGCGCCGAGCACACGCTGGTCGGTGCGGTACGCGCCGCGCAGGCCGCCGCGCCGCGCGCGCCCGGCGCACCGGTCTTCGGCACGCTCGCCGGTGGGCTGAGCACGCTGGTCGAGGCGGCGGCGACGGCGAGCGGGGCGACGATCCGCCGGGGCGCCGCGGTACGCGAGTTGCGCCGCACCCCGGACGGCTGGCGGCTCACAGTCGGGCCGACCCGCGACGCCGAGCACGTCGAGGCGGACGCGGTGCTGCTCGCGGTGCCGGCCCGCCCGGCCGCCCGGCTGCTCGCCGCCGCCGCGCCCGAGGCGGCCGGCACGGTGGGCGCGCTCGACTACGCGAGCGTCGCCCTGATCACCCTGGCGCTGCCGGGGCCGGCCCTGCCGGAGCTGTCCGGCTTCCTGGTCCCGGCCGGTGAGGGGCTGACGATCAAGGCGTCCACGTTCTTCACCACCAAGTGGGGGCACCTGCGGCGGCCGGACGGGCTGGCGCTGGTGCGCGCCTCGGTGGGCCGGTACGGCGACGAGGCGTCGCTGCAGCTCACCGACGACGACCTGGCCGACACGGTGCACCGGGAGCTGTCGGCGGTGCTCGGCGCGCCGCTGCCGGTGCCGGTGGCCCGGCACGTGCAGCGGTGGGGTGGCGCGCTGCCCCAGTACACGCCCGGGCACACCGCCCGGGTGGCGGCGGTCCGGACGGCGCTGCGCGCCGCCCACCCGACGCTTGCAGTGGCCGGGGCCGGTTACGACGGCGTCGGCATCCCGGTGTGCGTCCGCTCCGGCGAGACGGCGGCCGAAGAGATCATCACGGCACTGGAAGGATCGGCAGCATGACCGAGCAGACCAACGCGGCGCGGCTGCGCGAGCTCAACGAGACCATCCGCTACACGATGTGGTCGGTGTACCGGGCCACCAGCCCGCTGCCGTCGCTGCGGGAGAACGTCGTCGACGAGGTCGAGTCGCTCTTCACCGAGCTGGCCGGCAAGGACGTCACGATCCGCGGCACGTACGACGTGGCCGGGCTGCGCGCCGACGCCGACCTGATGATCTGGTGGCACTCGTCGTCCAGCGACGCGCTCCAGGACGCGTACCTGCGGTTCCGCCGGACCACGCTGGGCCGGGCGCTCACCCCGGTCTGGTCGCAGATGGCGCTGCACCGCCCGGCCGAGTTCAACAAGAGCCACATCCCGGCGTTCCTGAACGACGAGGAGCCCCGCGCCTACCTGTGCGTCTACCCGTTCGTGCGCTCGTACGAGTGGTACCTGCTGCCCGACGCCGAGCGGCGCGAGCTGCTGGCCGAGCACGGCAAGATGGCCCGGGGCTACCCGGACGTGCGGGCCAACACGGTCGCCTCGTTCGCGCTCGGCGACTACGAGTGGATGCTGGCGTTCGAGGCCGACGAGCTGCACCGGATCGTGGACCTGATGCGTGACCTGCGCGCCTCCGGCGCCCGCCGGCACGTACGGGAGGAGATCCCGTTCTACACCGGCCGCCGCCGCTCGGTCGCCGACATCGTCAACTGCCTGGTGTGAAAGGAAGGGCACCTTCTTAACGCCTGCGGTAGAGGAAGGGGCCCTGCTTAACACCGCGACGGTGTCGAGCAGGGCCCCAACCGGGACGGCGGTCGTCAGGAGGTCGTCGTGCAGGACACGATGCTGGGCACCGGGTTCGTCGCACCGGCCGAGCCGGTGAAGCCGAACGAGGTGCTCGCACCCGGCGCGAGCGAGCCGTTGTAGGCCACGTTGCGTGCCGTGACGAGCGTTCCGCTCGTTGTCACAGTGGCGTTCCACGCCGAGTTGACCTGCTGGCCGTTCTGGTAGTTCCAGCTCACCGACCAGCCGCGGATCGGCGAACCGCTGCCGTTCGTCACCTTCACGTCGGCCTGGAAACCGCCACCCCACGAACCGGTGATCGCGTACGTCGCGGTGCAGCCACCGGCCGGGCTCGGCGTGGTCGGCGGCGGGCTGGTGGGCGGCGTGCTCGTCGGCGGGGTGCTGGTGGGCGGCGTGCTGGTCGGCGGGGTGGTCGGGCCGGACCCGCCGAAGTCCACGTCGCTGCACAGGTAGTAGGACTGATCCAGGTGGCTGGCCTGCCAGATCGTGTAGACGACGTGCCGGCCGGTGCGGCCCGGGGCGTTCGCCGGGATCTGGATGGACACGCCGTCCACCTCACGTGTCCACTGGCTGGCCGGCGTGTTGCCGATCTGGCCGACCAGTTCCAGGTCGCTCCAGCGCAACGGCGAGGTGAGCGCGTTGTAGCCCTGCTTGGTCACGTACACCCGGATGTAGTCGGCACCGTGGCTGGCCTGGTCGAAGAACTTGACCCGGAAGTTGTTGGTCACCGGCACGGTCTTCCAGGCGCCGACCGTGTCGAGCGCGTTGTACCGGCCGCTCTGGGTGCGGCCGCCGCTGCAGAGCTGCCCGTCCGGGATGGCGCCCTGGTGGTTGCCGGCCACGCCCTCGCGGAACAGGCCGTTCCAGTTCCACATGGCGTTCGGGTCGGCCTGCCACGCCTGCCAGCACATCGGATCCTGGGTGGCCATGGCCGGGTTCTGGAAGTCACCGCCCCAACGCTGCCAGCAGCTGTAGCTGCGCAACGCCGGGTCGACCACCGACCCGTGCGCCGAGGCCGGGCCGGAGAACGCGGTGGTGAGCAGCGCCGCGACGACCGCGCAGACGCCGAGGATCGCCGCCGCGAGCGGTAGCGGGCGGCGGTACGGAGTGGACATGGAAAGCCTCCGGGAAGGGTGTCGGTGCACGACGCCCGGACTCGGGAGTTGCCCTCTCCCGCGTGGCGGCTCCGCCCGCACGCTGCCACAGAAAGCGACAAACGTCAATGAGTTGGGTCGCGGCGCATCGGAGTGTGCGGGATGCCGTCCTCGACGTAGCCGGGGCCGCTGACCTCGAAGCCGAGCCCTTCGTAGAAGCCGACCAGATGCGTCTGCGCGTCGAGCACGCACGGCCGGTCACCCACCACGGCGAGCGCCTCGGTCATCAGCGCGCCGGCCAGGCCCGCGCCGCGGGCCACCGGCGCCACCACGACCCGCCCGATCCGTGCCACGCCGCCGGGGTCGGCCAGGATCCGCAGGTACGCGACCACGGCGTCGTCGCGGCTCAGCCACAGGTGGCGGGTGCCGGGTTCGACGTCCCGGCCGTCCAGTTCCGGGTACGGGCAGGACTGCTCGACCACGAACACGTCGATGCGCAGCCGGAGCAGGTCGTGGAAGGTGCTGGTGTCCAGGTCGGCGAAGCTTGCCAGGTGGGACTCGACGGGCATCGGCCCAGGGTAGGCGGCGCGTCTCCGCCCGGTCGTGCTCCCCCTGGCGCGGCACGTCGGCTCGGCGCGCCGGGCCGGCGCGGTCCCGGTGTGCCGGCTCAACGCGCGGCGGTTCGGCGTGGCCGGGCCGGCGCTGCTCAGCCCTTCGACGTGCGCAGCCCGGTGGCGGTGGCGGTGACGGCGCGCTCGAACCAGGTGCCGGTGTCGGCCGCCGAGCGGGTCCAGACCGCGACGCACTGGGTCACCCGGCCGTGGTGCAGGCAGCCGTAGCGGTGCGGGAAACGCGTGCCGTCGGACACGGTCATGGTCGCCGACACCACCCGGCCCGGCACGCCCAGCCCGGCGGGCAGGTCCCCCGCGGTGTGCCCGGTGGTCACCTGGCCCTCCTCCTCGTCGCGCTCGCACGCCTCCAGCAGGCCGAAGACCTGCCGTACCGCGTCCGCGGCCGTCGGCTCGTCCGGGTAGACCACCGTCTCCTGGGCGATCTCGACGAACTCGCCGGCCGGGGTTTCCTCCGGCGTGACGAAGACCCGGGTGGACACCACGAGCCGCCGGTCGAGCAGGGGCAGCGGACGACCGCAGGCGACACCGTCGGAGTCGAGCCGCTCGCTGGCGTGCTCGGGTTCTTCGGCCAGGCCGGCCAGGCTGCCGGTCGCGGCGTACCGGTCGCGCAGCGCCGCGGCGGCCCCGCCGTCGGTGGGCGAGGGCGCGACGAACGCCGGATCGGGGGCGGTCGCGGCGCCGGGCTCGGTGGCGGGGGAGCAGCCCGCGAGGACGGCGACGAGTGCCGCCGCGATGATCAACCGTCGGGTCACGGAGGGATGTTAGTCAGAGATCGACTCGGACGGTGTCCCGGAGCGCGGCCCGCCCGCGTGCGTGGCCGCCGCGCGTCAGGCGGGGCGGGCGCCGACCGCGTCGCGTACCTCGGCGCCCTGCTCGCCCTCGACGGCGCGGGCGCAGTGGGCGCAGCAGAAGAAGCGGCCGGAGACCTCGACGCCGTGCCCGACGATCTTGATCTGGCAGTGCTCGCAGATCGGCGCCATCTTGTGCACCGCGCACTCGAAGCAGTCGAACGTGTGCCGCGACCCGTCGACGGTGCGCACCTCGAACGCCATCCAGTAGTCGTTGCCGCAAACCTCGCAGGCAGCCATGCGAAACCCCCCGAAAACGGACCTGTCATCCGAGAGTCGCGCAGACGACACCTTCGAGCAACCGGAACCGGCGAACCTGATCCGGCCCCACGGCGAGTCGCTCCCGGCGTGTCGCGCGTTGACTGCTGTGACCGCCGAAAATCCCCGGAGGATTCGTGATCAAGCGCAACAAGCTCTTCGGCAACCAGACCCGGGTGACGTTCTCGCTGCCCCGGGACACCCCGGCCGGCACGGTGAGCGTGGTCGGCTGCTTCAACGGCTGGGAGCCCGGCCGGCACGAGCTGGTGCCGCGCCGTGACGGCACGCGTACCGTGACGGTCCGGCTGAAGCCGGGGGAGTACCGCTTCCGCTACCTCGCCACCGGCGGGGTGTGGCTGGACGACGAGGCCGCCGACCAGGTGGACGAGGCCGGCGGCCTGCTGCGGCTGTGACGCCGCCGTCAGCCGGCGCTGGGCTCCAGCCGCACCGAGATCGAGTTGACGCAGTGCCGGGTGTCCTTCGGGGTGAAGCCCTCACCCTCGAAGACGTGCCCGAGGTGGCTGTCGCAGCGCGCGCAGCGGATCTCCACGCGCCGCATGCCGAGCGTGTTGTCCGGGATCTCCTTGACCGCGCCCGGGATGGCGTCGTCGAAGCTCGGCCAGCCGCAGTGCGAGTCGAACTTGTCCTGGCTGCGGAACAGTTCCAGCCCGCAGGCCCGGCAGTGGTAGACGCCGGGGGTCTTGGTGTCGACGTACTCACCGGTCCAGGGCGCCTCGGTGCCGGCCTCGCGGAGCACCCGGAACTCCTCGGGGCTCAGCCGGACGCGCCATTCGTCCTCGGTACGGGGCAGTTCGTTGTCGGAAAGACTCACCGTTCCACGGTACGTCGGGTGTCGGTGGCATCGCATATGGTCGCGTGATGGCGGGCAAGGGTGCGGTCGAGGAGATCGAGGTAGCCGGGCACACGGTGCGGCTGAGCAGCCCCGATCGGGTGATCTTCCCGCAGCGCGGCTTCACCAAGGCCGACGTCTTCCGCTACTACCTGGCCGTCGGCGACGGGATCATGCGCGCCCTGCGCGACCGGCCCACCACGCTCCAGCGCTTCCCCGACGGCATCGAGGGGGAGATGTTCTTCCAGAAGCGGGTGCCGCAGCGGGGCGTGCCCCCATGGGTCAGCACCGCGCGGATCGCCTTCCCCAGCGGCCGCCCGGCCGACGAGCTGTGCCCGGCCGACCTGGCGCACGTGGCCTGGGCGGCGCAGATGGGCACCGTGGTGTTCCACCCGTGGCCGGTGCGCGCCGCCGACACCGACCGCCCCGACGAGCTGCGCGTCGACCTCGACCCGCAGCCCGGCACCGACTTCGCCGACGCGGTGACCGCCGCCGGTGAGCTGCGCGGTCTGCTCGACGAGCTGGGCGTGCCCGGCTGGCCGAAGACCTCCGGCGGCCGGGGCGTGCACGTCTACCTGCGCATCCAGCCGCGCTGGACGTTCGTGGAGGTACGCCGCGCCACCATCGCGCTGGCCCGGGAGCTGGAACGCCGTCGCCCCGAGCTGGTCACCACCGCCTGGTGGAAGGAGGAGCGCGGCGAGCGCGTCTTCGTCGACTTCAACCAGATGGCGCGGGACCGCACCATCGCCTGCGCGTACTCGCTGCGCGCCAACGCCCGCGCCACCGTCTCCACCCCCGTCGGCTGGGACGAGCTGCCCGAGGTCGACCCGGACGACTTCCACCTGGGCACGGTGCCGGCCCGATTCGCCGAGCGCGGCGACCCGCACGCCGGCATCGACGACGCCCCGTGGGACATCACGCCGCTGCTGGAGTGGGCCGAGCGGGACGCCGCCGACGGCCTGGGCGACATGCCCTACCCGCCGGAATACCCGAAGATGCCCGGCGAGCCCAAGCGGGTCCAGCCGTCGAAGGACCGCGACCGCCCGCGCCCCTGACGCGGTCCCTGGTCCGGTCTCGTTTTCGGCGAGTGGAACGTCATGGGTGTCTCCGAGGCCCTGAGACACCCGTGACGTTCCACTCGACCGCGGAGTGGGCGCGGCGTGGGGTGGCGCGGCGTGCGCCGCGTTCGGGTGACCACGGCTCAGGCGGGAGCGGTGAGCATGCTTCGCACGGTGGCCACGATGTGCCGGGGGCGGCGGTAGAGGTCGGTGGCGGTGTAGACCCGCATGCGCCAGCCGTGCTCGGCCAGCCAGTTGAGCCGTGATCGATCGTGGTGCAGCCGGCCGGGGTCGAGGTGGGATCCGCCGTCGTACTCCAAGCCGATCCGCCGGTCGCGATAGCCCAGGTCGAGGCGGTAGATCGGGATCCCGTCCCGGTCGGGAACCCACAGCTGCGGCTCCGGAGGCGGCAGCCCGCCGTCGATCAGCAACAGACGCAACTGGCTCTCCTGGCGGCA
Organism: Micromonospora sp. CNZ296; assembly: GCF_007827635.1. Lineage (NCBI taxonomy): Bacteria > Bacillati > Actinomycetota > Actinomycetes > Micromonosporales > Micromonosporaceae > Micromonospora > Micromonospora sp. CNZ296. Next base: position 126,423 of record NZ_VISW01000012.1, on the reverse strand, counting down.
CTCCGGGCGCGGGTCGGCGAGCGCGATCAGTTCCCCCGCCTGCCGTACTCCCCGCAGGCCGGCGTGCCACGCCACCTCGGTGAGCAGGTCCTCGCGGCGGCAGGCGCCGACACGGAGGCACAGGTCGAGCACCGGCAGCGCGTCCGCCCGCCGGATCACCCGGGCCAGATCCACGGCGCAGCGGGCGGCGGGCGCGCAGGGGATGCCGGCGATCTCCACCGCGTCCGGCACCGGCAGCACCGTCTGATGCGTCGCCACGCCCCGGATCCGCCGGGCACTCACACCGGGCGGCACGATCACGTGCACCCGGTCGCCGGGCACCGCCCCGAACCGGTGCAGTCGCGCGCCGGTGTGGAATCCCGCGACGGTTCCCGGCGGCAGTCGCCGGAACAGCGCGCGCAACCGGCTCGTCTCGTCGTCGGTGCAGCCGTAGACACCCCGGGACAGCCGGCCCAGCAGTCCCGCCCCCACCTGGTGCCGTACCGCCCCGCGGCTCATCCCGCCCGCCAGCAACTCCCCGTACCGCCACACCCGCCCACCTTCCCGCCCGCCGCCCGCAAAGTCCGCCCCTGTGGACAGCCGTCCCCTCCGCGCCGGTGCTCCCCGTCGATCTTGGAGTTGTGGTCGTTCCCAAAAGCCACATAGAGCGCATTCGAGGTGCCACAACTCCAAGATCGACGGGGACGGGCGGCGGCGGGGCGGCGGCGGGGCGGCGGCGGGGTGGGGAAGGGGGCCGGGGGGACCGATAACGATCATGTAACGGGCGCGAACCTTTTGGTGGGCGTCACTGCTCTCTCTCGGCATCGGCCCGCCGGGGCCAGGAGAGGACGTCGGATGAAGCTGGTGTGGAGGCGGGCGATAGAGGCCCGTGGGCTGCTGCTCGCCGCCGCTGTCGCGGCACTCGTCGCGGTCGCGTTGGTCACCGGGCTCTCCGACTACAACCGCCGGGCCGTCGAGGCGGGCGCCCGGGCGGTGCTCGACGCCGCACCGGCCGAGGAACGCAGCCTGCTGATCAGCGGCTCCGGTGGCGCCGACGCCGCCGCGTTCGCCGAGCGGGACCGGGCGGTACGGGAACAGTTCGCGAAGGGGCTCGGCGGCGCCCCGGTCACAGTGGCCGCGAGCCGCTCCGGGACCGGGCGGGAGCTGACCGGTGACGTGGGCGCCGCCCGTACCGACGACGATCCGATGTTCGCCAACCTGGCCACGCTCGACGACCTGCCCGCGCACGCCGAGCTGGCCGCCGGGGCGTGGCCGGTGCCCGGCAGCAACCCGTTGCAGGTGACGTTGCCGGAGAAGGTGGCCGCGCAACTGAGCCTGGAGGTCGGGGAGCGGGTGCCGCTGTACGACAGGGGCGCGGAGCGCGCCGGCACTGTGGTGGTCGTCGGCACGTGGCGGCCGCGGGACGCGTCCGAGGCGTACTGGCGTCTCGCCCCCGGGGTGGGGGAGAGCCAGGGCGACGCGGAGATCACGTCGTACGGGCCGTTCGCGCTCGACCCGGCCGACTTCGCCCGTACCTTCCCGGGCTCCATCTCGGCGGCCTGGGTGGTCGACCCCGACCTGGTGGCGGTCGAGCCGGCCCGGCTGCCCGCCGTGACCACAGCGCTCGACGAGATCACCGGGAAGCTGCCCGAGGCCACCGGCCTGGGCTCCTCGACACAGCAGGTCAGCCACCTGGACCGGCTCGTCGACCGGCTCAGCCGGGCCGACCTGGTGGGCCGGTCCGCGCTGCTCACCCCGCTGCTGCTGATCGTGGTGCTCGGCGGGTACGCGCTGGTGCTGGTGGCGGCGCTGCTCAACGAGGACCGGCGGGCGCAGACCGCGTTGCTACGGGCCCGGGGCGCCGCCCGGGGGCAGATCGCCGGGCTGGCCGTACGCGAGGCGACGCTCGTGGTGGCGCCGGCGCTGCTGCTGGCTCCGGCGCTGACCGGGCAGGCGATCCACTACCTGGGCGCGGACCTGGGGCTGGCCGACGGCGATCTGGCCCGGGTGTGGGTGGTGGCGGTCGGCGCGGCGGTGGGCTGCCTGCTCGCCATGGTGCTGCCGGCGATGCGCCGGGCGGGCACGTACGTCGCGGACATGGCGTCCCGGTCGCGGCCCTCCCGGGGAGCGGCCGTGCAGCGGGCGAGCGTCGACGTGGCGCTGGTGGCCCTCGCCGTGCTCGCCTGGACACAGTTGCGGCAGTACTCCTCGCCGCTCGCCGGCGCGAACGGCAGCCTCGGCATCGACCCGCTGCTGGCCGCCGCGCCCACCATCGGCGTGCTGGCCGGAGCGGTGATCGCGCTGCGGCTGCTGCCGCCGACCACCCGGCTCGCGGAACGCTTCGTCGACCGGCGGACGTGGAACGCCACCATGTTCGGCATGTGGCAGGCGGGCCGGCGCCCGCACGCCGGGCCGGTGCTGCTGCTCGCGCTCGCCGTCGGCGGCAGCACGCTCGCCTGGTCGCTGGTGGCCTCCTGGGAACGCTCGCAGCGGGACCAGGCACAGCACACGGTCGGCGCGGACCTGCGGCTGACCGAACGGGACGGCACCGCCCCCGCGGACCGGGCCGCCCATCTGGCCGCCGTGCCGGGCGTGGACCGGGTGCTGCCGGCCTGGCGCGACGACGTACGCCTGGGCCGTGAGGCCCGGCCGGCCACAGTGGTGGCATTCGACGCCGCCGCCGCGAAGGGGATGATCCGGCTCGACGACGCCGGCGGTGACGCGTCCACCGGCGCCCTGCTGGACCGGCTCGCGAACGGCCGGACCGCGCCGGCCGGCGGCGTCCTGCCCGAGGGGGCGAAGACGCTGTCCGGCACCGTGCGCACCCCGGTCGAGAGCATGTACGAGCGGCCCCGGGTGGCTGTCACCGCGTTGTTCGCCACCGACGCCGGGGCCACCTGGCGGGTCCGGCTCGCCGAGGGGGACGGCGACGGGAAGCCGGTGCGCTTCTCGGTGCCGCTGCCGGACAGCGGCGGCGTCCCGCTGCGCCTGGCCGGTTTCGAGGCCGACGGCGGTGACGCCACCGGCAGCTCGTACCGGCTGCTCCTGGACGAGCTGCGGCTCACCGACGCCGCCGGGGCGGCCCTGAAGCTGCCGGTGGAGGGGTCCTGGCGGGTGATCGACCCGGGCTCCGGGCCGCGCGACACCGCCGAGGCGAGCCCGACCCGGATCGACGGGACGCAGGGCTTCGACGTGCCGGCCGGGCTGTTGCAGTTCGCCCGGGTGCCCTCGTCCCGGTTCGCGCTGGCGCCGCAGGCGCCGGACCGTCCGGTGCCGGTGCTCGTCACCCCCGGCGTGGCCGCCGCGATGAGCCTCAAGACCGGCGACACCGTCAAGCTGTCGGTCGCCGAGGTGACGGTCGAGGTCACAGTGGTCGGCCAGGTCGCCGCGGTGCCCGGCACCGGGGGCGACGGGGTGCTGCTGGACCTGCCCACCGCCACCACACAACTCCTCGAACGCAGCGGCGGCGTCCGGCCGGTGGCCGAGTGGTGGCTGGGCACCACGCCCGGCGGGCACACCGCCGCCGCTGACGCGCTCGCCTCGACCGGCGGCACGGTGCTGCTCGACCGGCGGGCGGTGGCCGCGGAGGCCGCCGAGGATCCGTACTGGCAGGGCGCGCGCACCGGGCTGCTGGCCGCCGCGCTCGGCTCGGTGCTGCTCGCCCTGGTCGGTCTGGCGGTCGACGTCTGGGCCACCACCCGGCGCCGGCTCACCGAGTTCGCCGTGTTCAACACGCTCGGCGCGAACACCCGGCTGCTCGCCCGCGCGTACCTCGCCGAACAGACCTTCCTGGCCGCGATCGGCGTCGGCGTCGGGATGCTCGTCGGCGCCCTCGTCGCGGCCACCATGGTGCCGCTGGTGATCCTCACCCCGGCCGCCGGCCGGCCGGTGCCCGAGGCGGCCTTCACAGTGCCCTGGCTGCCGATCGGGACGACAGCCGCCGGGCTGCTGCTCGCCGCGCTCGCCTTCGCCGCCCTCATCACCACAGGTATCCGCCAGCGGGTCGCCGCCGCGCAGCTCCGGATCGGAGGAGAACGATGAGCCTTCCTGGTGCCGCGCGCCGGGTACGCGCCTACGGAGGGCAGTTCCTGCTGCTCGCCGTCCTGACCCTGGTGACCGCCCTGCTGATCACCGGCGTGCCCCGGGTCGCCGACCGGCTGACCGGGCAGGGGCTCACCGAGTACGTCGCAGGGCAGCCGGTGGCCCGCCGCGACCTCACGTACAGCACCGCGCCGACCGCGTTCCCGCCGTCGACCCGGACCGCCGTGACCGGTCACGCGGCCGAGCTGGCGGGGATCGAGGAGGCGATGCCCGGCGTGGTCCGGGACACCATCGGCCAGCGTTGGTACGTCGCCCAGACCGTGCCCGGACGGCTGCGCGGCCCGACGCTCGCCCCCGAGAAGGGCCTGATCGACGTGCACCTGCGCGCCGGTACCGGCATCAAGGAGGCGGCCACACTGGTCGACGGGCGGTGGCCGGAACGCCCCGTCGCCCCGGCCCGCACGGTCGAGGTGACGCTCGCCGAGACGATCGCCGGCACGCTCGGCGTGAAGACCGGCGACCGGTTCCTGCTCCTGATGCTCGACCCGGACGACAACGTGCTCAAGTCCCTCCCGGTCCACCTGGTCGGTGTGTGGCGGCCGAACGACCCGGCCGACGGTGTCTGGGACACGCTGCCGTCGATGCTCAAGCTCTCCCCGCCCGAGGGCGACGGCGACCCGTTCGTGGGCGTCGCCTACACCGCCGACGGCGGCGTCGACGAGGCCGTCGCGACCGGCTGGCCGGTCAGCTTCGGCTGGCGGTACCGGATCGCCCCGGACCGGCTCGAACCCGGCCGTCTCGACGCGCTGATCGCCGGCGTCGACGGGCTGGACCGGGCCCGGCCCGCCCAGATCGAGATGACCCTCACCCAGGGCGTGGACATCCCGCTGCGGCGCTTCGCCGACGCGCTGGCCGCCGCGCGTACCCTGCTCGCGGTCATCGCGGCCGGGCTGCTCGCCACGCTGGCCGGGCTGACGCTGCTGGCCGCCCGGCTGGCCGCGCGCCGCCGCCGCGCCGAGTTCCACCTGATCCGGGCACGCGGCGGCTCGACCGGCGCGGTGCTGCGCCGCGGCCTGGCCGAGTCGTTGCTGGTGCTGCCGGCCGCGGCCGGGATCGGCTGGCTGCTCGGCGGGCTGCTGCCCGGCACCGGGGCGTCGTGGCGCTGGGTGGTGATCGCCGGGCTCCTGGCCACGCTGCTGCCGCCGCTCGCCGCGCTCGCCGTCGGCCGCCGGGCCGGTGGACGTGCCGACCTGGGCGGCCGGTCACCCGCCGTCCGGCTCACCGTCGAGGTGGTAGTGCTCGGGCTCGCCGTGCTCGGCGCGTTCCTGCTGCGCCGCCGCGGGCTCACCGCCGGTTCGGTGGACCCGCTGCTGGTCTCCGTGCCGGTGCTGCTGGCGATCGCGGCGGCGCTGCTGGCGCTGCGCGCGTACCCCTGGCCGTTGCGGCTGGTCAGCCGCGTCGCCGCCCGGGCGCGCGGCAGCGTCGCGTTCCTCGGCACCGCCCGGGCGGGCCGGGCCGCCAGCACCGGGCCGCTGGTCGTGGTGGTGCTGGCCGTCGCCACCGCCGCGTTCTGCGGCGTGGTGGCGACCGGCATCGAGACCGGCCGGGACACCGCCGCCGCCCAGGCCGTGCCCGGTGACCTGCTGGTACGCGGGGAGCGCTTCACGCCGGACACCGCGGAGAAGCTGGCTGCGCTGCCCGGGGTACGCGCTGTCGCGCCGCTGCTCACAGTGCCGGCCGAACGTCCGTACGTCGACCGCGCCGGACGCCCCGCCCCGGTCACCGAGCTGCGCGTGGTGCTCGTGGACGGCGAGCGGTTCGCCGACGTGGCACGGGAGGCCGGCGTACCGGTAGACGTGCCCGATCCGGTGCGGGCCCGCACCGACGGGAGCACGCCGCTGCCGGCGCTGGTGTCTCCGGCGGTGGCCGGGGAACTGGCCGACGCCGGGCTCGCCGACGCCCGGGGCGAGCGGCCCGCCTGGCTGGACGTGCAGGGCAACCGGCTGCCGGTGCGGACCGCCGCCACAGTCGACGAGTTCGCGCTCGTCGGCGAGGGCATACGCCGGTTCGTGGTGCTGCCGTGGCCGGCGTTGCCGGCCGACGCCCCGCACCAGCTCGCGCCGACCGGTTTCGTGCTCGCCGGGTCCGGCGTGGACGCGGCCGAGGTGGACCGGGTCGCGAGCGACGGGCAGCGGCGCTACCTGCGCATCGGCGAGGTCGACGTCGGGGACAAGGCCCGCGCGCCGGAGGTGACGACCCGTTCGGCAGTGCGCGCCGACCTGGGCGGCACCGGCGTGAACGGCCTGCTGGTGTTCGGGTTCGTGCTCGGCGCCGGGGGCGGCGCCGCGCTGGGGCTGCTCGGGCTCGCGCTCGCCGTGCTCGCCGGGGCCCGCTCGCGCGGGCAGGTGCTGTCCCGGCTGCGCACGATGGGCCTGTCCCGCCGCCAGTGGCGCGGACTGCTGATGGTGGAGCTGACGCCGCTGGTGCTGGTGTCGGTGCTCACCGGCGCTGTGGTCGGCGCATTGCTGCCGCTGCTGCTCACACCGGTGCTCGGGCTGCCCGCCTTCACCGGGGGCGTGGACGTGCGCCCGAGTTTCGAACCCGGCCTGGTGGCCGGGGTGTCGGTCCTGGCCATGCTGGCCCTCGGCTTCGCGATCACCGTGGAAGCCGTGAACAACCGCCGGTTGCGCCTCGGCGAGGTGCTGCGGCTCGGAGAGGAGAGCTGACATGACCGCGACCGCTTCCGGCCACCCGGGCCCGGCGCGTCTCACGCCGCGTGACGAACCGTCGTCGGCCGTACCGGATCTGGCGTCGCTGCAACAGCGCGCCGCCCAGCGCGCCGCCGAACGGGCCGGCGGGCGCGACCGGCTGCGCGGGCACATCGTCTGCGACGGCCTGGTGCGCATCTTCAAGACCGAGGGCGTCGAGGTCGTCGCGCTCCAGGGCCTCGACCTGGTCATCGACCGGGGCGAACTGGTCGCGATCGTCGGCGCGTCCGGTTCCGGCAAGTCGACGCTGCTGAACATCCTGTCCGGGCTGGACACCCCGACCGCGGGCATCGCCCGGGTCGCCGACTACGACCTGCTGTCGCTGTCGAACAAGCGGCGGCTCGCGTACCGGCGGGACGTGGTCGGTTTCATCTGGCAGCAGACCGGCCGCAACCTGCTGCCGTACCTGACCGCGCTGGAGAACGTGGAACTGCCGATGAAGCTGGCCGGCCGGGCCGGCGGAGGGCGCAAGCGGCGGGAACGGGCCCGTGAGCTGCTGGACATGGTGGGCGTCGGCTACTGCGCCGACCGCCGGCCGGGCCAGATGAGCGGCGGCGAGCAGCAGCGCTGCGCCGTCGCCGTGGCGGTGGCGAACGACCCGGAGATCCTCTTCGCCGACGAGCCGACCGGTGAGCTGGACGAGGCCACCGGCGCCGAGGTCTTCGCCGCGCTGCGCACCATCAACGCCGAACTGGGGGTCACCATCGTGGTGGTCACCCACGACCACGCCGTGGCCGGCCAGGTCCGCCGTACCGTCGCGATCCGCGACGGCCGGACCGCCTCCGAGGTACGCCGGACCGCGCGCGTCACCGCCGACGGCGGCACCGAGATGGTCAGCGAGGAGTACGCGGTGCTCGACCGCACCGGCCGGATGCAACTGCCGGCGCAGTTCGTGGAGGCGCTGTCCCTGCGCGACCGGGTCCGGCTCAACCTGGAACCCGACCACGTCGAGGTGCGCCCCGGCGACCGGGCGCACGGCGAGGAGAGTGAGTGATGACCGACCAGACAGTGGTGCTGCCGGCGGAGCCGGGGACGGCCGTCGACGACGTGGTCCGGGTCGAGGGGGTGAGCCGCACCTTCGGCAAGGGGGAGCACGCGGTGCACGCCGTGCGGGACGTCTCGTTCACGGCGGGACGCGGCGAGCTGGTCGCCGTCCGGGGCCGCTCCGGCGCCGGCAAGACCACGCTGCTGAACCTGGTCGGCGGCCTGGACCGGCCGGACGCCGGGCGGATCCGGGTGGCCGGGCACGACGTCACCGCCGCAGGTGAGCGGGAGCTGCTGTCGTTGCGCCGGGGCACCATCGGGTTCGTGTTCCAGACGTTCGGCCTGGTGCCGATCCTGTCCGCGGCGGAGAACGTCGGGGTGCCGCTGCGGCTGGCCAAGGTGCCGGCGGCCGAGCGGGAGCAGCGGGTCGCGGTGCTGCTGGAGCTGGTCGGGCTGGGCGGGCACGCGGCGCAGCGCCCGTACGAGCTGTCCGGCGGGCAGCAGCAGCGGGTGGCGGTGGCCCGGGCGCTGGCGAACGAACCGGACCTGCTGATCGCCGACGAGCCGACCGGTCAGCTCGACTCCGAGACCGGGCGGTCGATCATGGACCTGCTGCGTGCGGTGGTGCACGCCCGGGGCATGACAGCGCTCGTCGCCACGCACGACCCGGCGCTGATCGAGCTGGCCGACCGTACGCTCACACTGCGCGACGGCCGGCTGGTGTCGGAGGACTGATCCGGGTGCCGGGCCGCGCGCCTCCGGGCGGCGGCCCGGTGCCGGGTCAGAGCGCCAGCTTCATGCCCTCGTGGCTGGCCACGAAGCCCAGGTCGCGGTAGAACCGGTGCGCGTCGGCGCGCTGCTTGTCGGTGGTGAGCTGCACCAGCGCGCAGCCGTGCTCCCGGGCCCTGTCGATCGCCCAGCGCATCATCGTCCGGCCCAGACCGTGGCCGCGCCGGTCGGAGCGGACCCGCACCGACTCGATCAGGCAGCGTTCGGCGCCGTGCCGGCCCAGCCCCGGGATGTACGTGAGCTGGAAGCAGCCCACCAGTTCCCCGCCGTCGTCAGCGACGATCAGATGGTTGCGCGGGTCGGCGTCGAGGTCGGCGAAGGCACGCTCGTACGCCCCGTCCACCTCGGGCAGGTCGCGGGTGCGGCCCAGCACGTCGTCGGCGAGCAGCGCGAGCACGGCGGGCAGGTCGGCGCGGACCGCCTCCCGGAAGATCACCTCGGTCACCGGGCCAGCCTGGCACAGCGCCGCGCGCCGGTGTGGCCCGGGCGGCGTCAGCCGTCGTCCAGCCAGCTCCGCAGCGCCCACCACCAGTGCACGGTCTCCGGCACCGTGCACCGGGCGCCCTCCTCGACCGGCGGCCCGCCGGTCAGCTCCCGCAGCCGCCGCAGCCGGTAGCGCACCGTGTTCGGGTGGACGTGCAGCTCGGCGGCCGTCTGGTCCAGGCGCTGGCCGTGGTGCAGCCAGGCGAGCGCGGTGCCCGCCAGCTCCCGGTGGAACTCGTCGGCCGGGTCGAGCGCGCCGAGCAGCGTGCCCCGCAGCAGTTCGGCCAGCAACGGCTGGGCGGCGAGCGCGGTCTCCCCGGCCAGGTCGGTGACCTGACGCAGCCCGCGCAGCCGCCGATTGGCGGCCGTGGCCAGCGCCGCCAGGCAGAGCGCGTACATGTCCGGGGCCCGTGCCAGCGGCTGCGCCGGCGCCACCAGCGTCAGCATGTCGGCCGGCGCGGCGTCGGGCGGTCGCGGCAGCAGCCCGGCCAGCCGGTCCCCGACCGTGCCGAGCAGGCCGCCCCGCGCGGTGAGCTGCCGGTGCAGCGCGTACGCCCGGACCGGGTCGGGCGGCGCGGCGACCAGGCAGTGGTAGCGCCCGTCCGGCCGCAGCCCGAACCGGGTCAGCTCGGCCGGTTGCAGGCCCGCCGGACCGTCGCGCAGCAGCCGCCGCAGCAGGTGAGCCCGGGCAGCCGCGCCGGTACGTGCCAGTTCCCGTTCGGCGCCGCGGTGCCCGTCAACCACCGCCCGCTCCACCGCCGCGGCGTACCGGCCGATGGTGAGCAGCCCTTCCAGCAGCACCTCGTCCGGGATGCCGGCGGCCCGCCCGTGCCGGACCACCAGCTCCACCGCCCGGTCCCGCCCGGCCTGCACCCCGCGCAGCAGACCGGCCACCGAGACGCCCTGCGCCGCCCGGTCCGCGCCCAGCCGCCGGGCCTCGGCGAAGTCGCGTCCGGCCGGGTCCTCGCGGCGTTCCAGCGCACCCAGGCCACTGGTCAGCAGCAGCACGACCTGGCGGCGTACCTCGTCGGCCGGAAGCCGGGCCACCTCGGGGGAGTCCGCGCGGGCCGCCCGCGCCACCTCGTCGACAGCGGCCGGATCGGCGGACAGGTCGCGCAGCAGCGCGCCGAACGTCGGGGCCTGTCCGATCCGGGTCATCGGCGTCCGCCGCCCTCCGGTTGTCGACGCGGCACAACCGGGCCGCGCGGGCGTTGGCGTCAGGTCCCTAGCCCGGGCGGGCGGCCGGTTGCTCTCCTGGTTGTTACCGCAAGGTAACACCGCTCGCGCCACTGAGAAACGTCGATGTCGTACCGGCTGCCAGGAGGCGTCCATGACACCCGTGCCACAGCACCCGTCCCGTACCCGCCGCCGCCGCGCCGGCCTGGCCGTGCTGGCCGCGCTCGCCCTGGTCGCGCCGGCGCCGCTGGTGACCGCGCCCGCGCCGGCCGCCGCCGCGGCGGCGCTCCAGGAGGTGATGTTCGTCGGCAACAACTGGGACGGCACCGCCGACGTGATCCGGTCCCGCGGCGACTACGCCAGGCTCGGCCGGATCAACGTGATCCCGGACCGCGCCGCGCGGCTGCGCGAGATCTACCTCAACCCGATCAAGCTGGCGTTCTTCCTCGGCATCCGGCAGGGCCCGGGGGAGGGCCACGACCAGCTCATCGACGACATGTACACCACGCCGGACGGCACCGCGCTCGTGGTGTCCCGGCCCAGCTTCGCCGACGTCGTCTCGATCGACCTGGCCACCGGCGCGCTGCGCTGGCGGTTCCCGGTCTCCGGCTACCGCGCCGACCACATGGCCGTCTCGCCCGACGGCACCCGCGTCGCGGTCTCCGCCTCCACCTCCAACACCGTGCACGTGCTGGACATCCGCACCGGCGCGCAACTCGGCTCGTTCGGCGCCGGCGACAAGCCGCACGAGAACATCTACACCGACGGCGGCACCCGGCTGTGGAACATGTCCATCGGCGAGGTCAACACCGACCTGGACGCGCCGTGGCTCGACTGGACCAAGGGCGACCGCCGGATCACAGTCGCCGACACCAGCACGTACCAGGTGGTCAAGGTGATCGACATGCGGGACCGGCTGGACGCCGCCGGCCGCCGGGACCTCTCCGACGCGGTCCGCCCCGCCGTCTTCACCCCGGACGGCAGCCGGCTCTACTTCCAGGTGTCCTTCTTCAACGGCGTCGTCGAGTACGACGTGGCCACCGACCGGGTCACCCGCGTCGCCACGTTGCCGAAGAACCCGGCCACCAGCGAGGACCGCACCACCTGGGTCAACGACTCCCGGCACCACGGCCTGTCGATGAGCCCCGACGGCACCCGGATCTGCGTCGCCGGCACCATGGACGACTACGCCACGGTGCTGGACCGGGCCACGCTGCGCGAGGGACCGCTGGTGCCCGCGAGCAAGCCGTACTGGGCCACCGTCAGCGGGGACGGCCGGGACTGCGTGATCTCCGAATCCGGCGCGGACCAGGTCACCGCGATCAACTTCGCCACCGGGCAGAAGGTCGCGAGCGTCCCGGTCGGCGACCACCCCCAGCGCGTCCGTATCGGACACATCCCGGAGGGCTGGACGCCCCCGGCCGCCGGCTGACCGCCGGCCCGGCCGGCGTCCGCACCCCGACCGCCGGTCACGCCGTCACCGGGCGGGGCAGCGCAGCCCCTCCCGGGGGACGGTGAGTGAGATCAGGTACGCGTCGACCGCAGACGTCACGCACGAGGTCTGCGGGTAGGCGGTGTGCCCCTCGCCCTCCCAGGTCAGCACCCGTCCCACGCCGAGCATCGACGCGAGCGCGGGCGTCTGCTCGTACGGCGTGGCCGGGTCACCGGTGGTGCCGACCACCAGGATCGGCGGGGCGCCGTTCGCCCGGCCGGTCGGATACGGATCCCGCTCGCCCGGCCACTCCACGCAGCCCAGCATCCCCACCGCCAGGGCGGGACCGAACAGCGGATACTTCTGCCGCCACTGCGACTGGAGCGAGCGGACCTGCTCGCGCGACGGCTTCTCGGTCTCGTCGGCGCAGTTGACAGCCAGGTTGGCGTCGAACAGGTTCGAGTAGTGCCCGTCGGGCTCGCGGCCCGCGTACGCGTCGGCCAGCTTGAACACGCCGTCCGGGTCGCCGCCCTGGAGGTCGTCGATCGCCCGGGCCAGCTCCTGCCAGCCCTGCTCGGTGTAGAGCGACGAGATCACCGCGTAGAAGACCCAGCCGGCGGTGGCCTTGCGGCCGTCCTGCGCGCGTACCGGAGAGGTCTTCGCCTTGGCGATCGCGTCGGTGACCGCACCGCGGGCGTCCGGGGCGATCGGGCAGCGGCCCGCGTTCGCCGCGCACCACCTGGTGAAGTTGTCGAACGCCCGCTCGAAGCCCTTCGCCTGGCTCTCCGACCCGGCGATCAGCTTCTGCTGCGGGTCGACCGCGCCGTCGAGCACCAGGGCGCGCACGCGCTGCGGGTAGAGCTGCGCGTAGGTGGCGCCGAGCAGCGTGCCGTAGGAGTAGCCGAGGTAGGTGAGCTTGTCGTCGCCGACCGCCGCGCGGACCGCGTCCATGTCCCGCGCGGCCTGCTCGGTGCCGTAGAGCGGGAGCTGGTCGCCGTACTTCGCGCCGCAGCGCTCGCCGACCCGCCGGTTGAGGCCCACGAAGCCGTCGAACGACGACTGGCTCTCCGGGTCGGGGTCGTAGCCGAAGCTGGCGTCCAGGTCGGCGTCGGAGATGCACTTGACCGGGCTGGACCGGGCCACCCCGCGCGGGTCGAAGCCGACGATGTCGAACCGGTCGGTGATCGCCGTCGGCAGGCCGCCGAACGCCGGGCCGAATGACAGGTAGACGGCGGTGTCGACGCCGGACGCGCCGGGACCGCCCGGGTTGATGACAAGCGAGCCGATCCGGTCGCGCTGCTTGGTCGAGCGGGCCCGGATCAGCGCGATCTCGAACGTCTCACCGGCGCCCGGCCCGGCGGTCGCGCCGGTGGTGGCCCCGGTGCCCCAGTTGCGCGGCACGGCGATCCGGGCGCAGTCGTAGCGCATGTCCGCCGCGCCCCGGCCGACCAGCTCGTCGGGCACCTCCGGGCAGGCCCGCCACTCCGGCGCCGTGCCCGGCGGGGCGGCCTCGCCCTCGCTCTCGGCGCGCGGGGCGAACGCCGGCAGCGTGCAGCCGGCGGTGAGCACCACCGCCGCGACGAACGCGGCCAGGACGGGCCGGAACCGGCGGGTCCGTTCGGGGAAGCGGGTCACGTGGGCGCCCTCCATGATCGTGTCGACCGTCAGGCTACGCCCGGCCGCGGGTGTCACCGACCGTCGCTGCCGGATCGCCGCGCAGCACCTCGTCGACGTCGTAACGGATCGGGCGGTCGAGCTGGCCGTAGTCGCAGGAGCGGGGATCACGGTCGGGTCGCCAGCGCAGGAACCGGGCGGTGTGCCGTAGCCGGTCGCCCTCCATCGCGTCGTACGCCACCTCGACCACCAGTGCCGGACGCAGCGGCTCCCACTCCAGGTTCTTGCCGCCGGTCCACCGGCTCACCCCGCCCGGGATGCGCTGGCCCCGCTCGTGGTCGCCGTGCACCCACGGGTGCTCACCGCCGACGTCGCGGTAGGGCTCCAGCTCGTCGAGCAGCTCCTTGCGGCGGGCCATGGTGAACGAGGAGCTGACGCCGATGTGGTGCAGCACGCCGCCGTCGTCGTAGAGGCCGAGCAGCAGCGAGCCGACCACCGGACCGGACTTGTGCCAACGGAAACCGGCCACCACCGCGTCCATCGTGCGGGCGTGCTTGACCTTGAACATGAGCCGCTTGCCCGGCTCGTACGGCAGGTCGGCCGGCTTGACGATCAGCCCGTCCAGCCCGGCGCCCTCGAACACGTCGAACCAGCGGCGGGCCGTCTCCGGGTCGGTGGTCACCTGCGTCACGTGCACCGGCGGGCGTACCCCGGACAGCGCCTGCTCCAGCCGCTCCCGCCGCCGGGGATAGGGCTGGTCGATGAGCAGCTCGTCGTCGATCGCCAGCAGGTCGAACGCGACGAAGTCGGCCGGGGTGGTCTCGGCCAGCAGCTTCACCCGGGAGGCGGCCGGATGGATCCGCTGGGCCAGCAGCTCGAAGTCGAGCCGAGGCTGCCCACCCGGGCCGTCCCGGCGGATCACGATCAGCTCGCCGTCGACCGCGCACCGGGCCGGGAGCTGCCGGCGGGCCTGCTCGACCACCTCGGGGAAGTAGCGCGTCATCGACTTGCCGCCCCGGCTGGCCAGCTCGACCTCGTCGCCGTCGCGGAACACGATGCAGCGGAAGCCGTCCCACTTCGGCTCGTAGGTCAGACCGGCATCGGTGGGCAGCTCGGCGACGCTCTTGGCGAGCATCGGCTCGACCGGAGGGTTGATCGGCAGGTCCACGGCGACCAGTCAACCAGACCCCACCGACAGTGGTGAGGCAGATCACCGCCGGTGGCCGGGTGGCGTGTCCCGTCCCGGCCGCGTTCGTCACCGCCGCCCGAATGGTGGAACCGCAGGTCAGAGCTACCGTCGCGGCGTGCCGGAGTGGAGTTGCGAATGCTGCGGGCGCTGGCGGGTCAGCGTCGAGCTGGTCCGCGGCCGCTACCGCTACCGGCTGTCGCACCGCTACCCGCCGGAGCACGGCGGCGGCGCGAACGTCCTCGGCGAGGTCGGCTCGGTCGCCGAGCTGGAACACCTGCTGAAGCGGTACGCCCCGGTCTCCCTGGCCGATCTCCACGAGGCCGCCTGACCCCGGCCGGGGCGAACCGCCTGTCGGCCGGCACCGAGCGGCGGAACGCCGGGTGACCCCTGGGGCCGGGCATCTCCGGCCCGGGCGAACCGCCGATCTTGGAGTTGTGGCACCTCATAGACTTCGCCGAACGGACATCCTGGGCGCCACAACTCCAAGATCGACGAGAGCGGGCGAGCGAGGGGGGCCGGCGGGCGGGGCGGCGCGCGAGCGGAGGGCGGGCATAGGCTGAGTGGACCGTCCACGGGGGAGGGAAGAAGCCCATGCGGTTCGCCGAGTCCGTCGACATCGCCGCCGACGTCGACCGGGTCTGGGAGGTGCAGAGCGACGTCGAGCGCTGGCCCGAGTGGACGCCGTCGGTCACCGCCGCCCGCCGGCTGGAGCCCGGTCCGCTGCTCCTCGGCTCGACGGCCCGGCTGGAGCAGCCCCGGCTGCGCCCGGCCGTGTGGCGGGTCGTGGAGATCTGTCCGCCGTACTCGTTCGCCTGGGAGTCGGCGAGCCCCGGCGTGCGCACCCGGGGTGAGCACCGGCTGATCCCGCTGGAGGACGGGCGGACCCGGGCCGAGCTGATCCTGGTGCAGACCGGTCCGCTGGCCTGGCTGGTCGGGTTGCTCGGCGGCTCCACCATGCGCCGCTACCTGCGGCAGGAGGCGGACGGGCTCAGGCGCCGTTGTGCGCGGAACTGACCGAGGCGGACGGCCTCGGGCGCCGGCGAGGCCCGCTGACCGGGGCCGGAGCGCCCGCTCAGGCGCCGTCCGGAGGTTCAGGGACCGTCTTCTCCAGTACGGCCAGGCGGTTGCCGTTCTCGTCCGGCCGGTGCGCCACCACCCGGTAGCCGCGGCCCGCGTACAGGGACAGGTTCGCCGCGCTGTCCGCGCCGGTGAACAGCGCGAACCGGGTCACCCGGCCGGCGCAGGCGTGCTCGACGGCGTCCAGCAACCGTCCGCCGACGCCCCGGCCCTGCTGGTCGGGGGCGACCGAGAGACGGCCCACGTGGGCGGTGTCGCCGTCGAGGCGGGCGCGGACCGAGCCGACCAGGCGGGTGCCGCGCCGGGCGGCGAGCACCACGTCCGGCCCGGTCAGCGCCGCCCGTACCTCGTCCAGCGTCTCGGTCAGCGGGGGCAGGAACACGTCGCGGTAGCGCTGCGCCTCCACCAGGTACGCGGCACGCTGCACGGTGAGGATCTCCCCGGCGTCGGCGGGGCCGGCGGGGGCGATGGTCACGTCGGTCACCGGCTCAGCTCACCACAGCGCTCCCGGGCGGCCGTACGCTGGCTGGGGTGTTCCCATGAGCGTGGAGGTGACCGGCGTGCCGGAGCTGACGTACCCGGAGGTGGGTGCGACCCGCGACGGTGCCCTGCCGGCCGGTTACCACCACCTGCGCCACCGGGTCCGGCTGCCGGACGGCGGTTTCCCGCTGGCGGCGGACGCGGTGCTGGGCTGGCGGCTGCACCGCGCGGCAGGCGTGGTGATGCGCACGGACGCGCCGCGCGCGGCACCCGGGGTACGGGTCACGCCGGGGCTGGGCGTCGGCCCGGTGCGGCTGTGGGGCCCGACCGAGGTGGTCTGGACGGTGGCGGAACCGGACCGGGCCGGGTTCGGCTACGGCACGCTGCCCGGGCATCCGGAGGTCGGTGAGGAGGCGTTCCTGGTGACCCGGGGCGCCGACGGCGTCTGGTTCGAGGTGACCGCGTTCAGCCGCCCGGCGCACTGGTACGTGCGGGCCGGCGGGCCGGTCGTGCCGGGTTTCCAGCGGGCGTACGCCTGGTGGCTGGGGCGGACGCTGCGGCGGCTGTGCCGGCGGCGCTGACCGGTCAGTAGCGGGCGAAGGAGCGGATCGGGGCGCGCGGGCCGTACTTCGGGGCCTGGACGCCTGCCGCCTCCAGCAGCACGCACACCCGGCCGCGGTGTCCCCGGAACGGCTCCAGCAGCGCCAGCATCCGGGCGTCGTCGCCGCGCGCCTCACCGGCCAGCGCCCACGCCACGGTGTTCGGCACGTGGTAGTCGCCGACGCTCACCGCGTCCGCGTCGCCGTACGCGATCCGCACCACCTCGGCGGCGGTCCACGGCCCGATGCCGGGGATGGCGGTGAGCCGCCGGGTGGCCTCCGCCGAGTCGGCGCAGCGTTCCAGCCGGTCCGCGACGGCCGCCGCGCGGCGCAGCGTGTCGGCGCGCCGCTGCTCGACCCCGAACGGGTGGAACACCCAGTACGGCGTGGCCGCCACCGCGGCGGGCTCCGGCGGCAGCAGCAGTGGTTGCAGCGGGCCGGGCGCCGGTTCCCGGAAGTGCCGCACTGTGGCGGCGTACGCCCGGTACGCCTCCTTGCCGGTGACCTTCTGCTCGAAGACCGCCCGCAGCAGCCGGGGGAAGATCTGGCCGGTGGCGGGCATCCGCAGCCCGTGGTGCGTGTGGGCCAGGCGGGCCACCAGCGGGTGCGTACCGGCGAGCGCGGCGAACCCGGTCAGGTCGTCGCAGAGCCCGGCGATCCGGTCGGCCCGCTCGACCACCCAGGCCGCGCCGGGCCCGTACCCCTCGGCCAGCAGGTCGCCGGCGGACGGGCGCAGCGTCAGCGTGGCCGGGCCGTCCGGGGTGCGGGTGGCCCACCAGAACGTGCCGGCGGCGATCCGCGCACACGGGTCGTACGGGCTGAACGTGAGCGCCCGCACCGAGGCGGCCAGCCGGTAGCCGGCCGGCGGGCGCAGCGTACGGCGGGCGTCGGGCGAGGTCACCAGGCCACTCTGCCACGCGGCCCGGCCGTGACGCCGGGCACGCCTGGCCGGGAGGCGGGCCGATGCCGGTGCGGCCCGCCTCCCGGGGTTCGCGACGGTGACCGGCCACGCCCTCCCCGGCGGCGACCGGTCACCGTGTCCTGCGGTGTCAGTACGAGTAGTCCGAGCCGCCGCCGGAGCTGTCCGAGCTGCCCGCCGCGGGCGGCGCGACCGCCTTGGGCGTGCCGGTCGGCAGGCAGGTCAGGTTCTTCTTGCCGTTCGGGTCGACCACGAACCAGGTGCCGCCGACGCCCTGGCCCTTCCACTGGCCGGGCTTCTTGTCGCCGATGTAGCGGTAGACCGGCCAGCCGCCGATGGTGAGCTGCCGGGTGCCGTCCTGACGGGTGATGGTGCCGACCTTGTCGTCGGAGACGCCGCGCAGCTGCGGGTTGCCGTCGGTGAGCGACGGCGGCCACACCTCGGCGCACTTGTCCACGCAGTTGGACTGCGGCGGGTCGTCGGAGTCCTTGTCGAACCGGTACAGCACCCAGCCGTCCTGGTCGGTGACGACGCGGCCCATCCGGGGCAGCTTCTTGCCGACCAGTTCGTCGGTGATCTTCACGTTGGCCGGGGGCGCCTTGTCCGCGACCGGCTCCTCCTCGGGAGCCGCCGACGCCTCTGGTTCGGCCGCCGCGGTGGGTTCGGCCGCGGCGACGGCGACCGGCTCGGCCGCGCCCGAGTTCGCCCCGTTGTAGCCCGCTGGGGCGCAGGCCGTAAGTGCGACCATCGCGCTCGCGACGATGACGGTCGTCCGCTTGTGGTGTGCCACGTGCCCTCCTCGTTCTTGGCAGTTCGCCGAGTAGTACGGGCGCAGCGCTGTCAAGGTTGAACCCGCAAGGGTGGCACATTTCACAGTGGACCGATTGAACCGATGGAAGCCGGCATGCGTGCGTCAGCACGAGGGGGTCCGCCGGCCCGGGCACGACGCGACGGCGCCGGGTGGCTCAGCCACCCGGCGCCGTCGGCACACCAGATCAGATGTCGTCCACCGTCACCAGCGGACTCGCCACGCCGTTCGCGTCGACCGACTGCACCTGGAGCTTGTCGATGTCACGCACCGGGGCCGAGGTGGACGCGCTCAGCTCCAGCGGAAGCTGGTTCTGGTTCGTCCCGTAGCCGCCGACCGGCACCGACCAGGTGGAGATCACCTCGCTCGTGGCGTTCTTGCGGACCACCACCAGCCGGCACGTGCGCGGCCCCGGCAGGCGGCTGAGCTGCACCGCGATCTGCGTGCCGTACTCCTTGCGGGCCAGCCACATCGTGGTCTGCACGCCGGTCCCCGGGTCGGTCGCGTTGTGCTGGTCGCCCTCGATGTCCTCTTTCCCGCCGACGCCCGGGTCGTTCGGGTTGCCCGGCTCGCCGCTCGGCGCCACGCTCGGCGCGGCCTGCGTCGGCCCGGCCTGCGGCGGCGCCGGATCGTCGCCGAGCATCCCGGCCGCCGCCGCGCTCGCGCCGCCGAACACCACCACGGCCGCCGCCGTCGCCAGCAACTGCCGCACCCGGGTACGACGGCGGTCCCGTCGTACCGCCATCAGTGTCCGGTCCAGCAGCGCCGGATCGGTGTGCGTCTGCTCCAGCGCGGCCATCGCCTCGCCGTCGATGCCGGAGAGCAGTCCCACCACCGGGACCATCGTCTCCAGTTCCGCCGCGCAGGCCCAGCAGGTGGCCAGGTGCTCCTCGAACCGCTCCGCGTCCTGCGCGTCCAGTACGCCGAGCGCGTACGCGGCGACGTCCATGTGATCGGCCCGGCTCATTCGGTCACCCCCCTCTCCTGCAGAGCCGTGCGCAACGCGCGCAGCGCGTAGTAGACCCGTGACTTGGCGGTACCGAGCGGGAGCCCCAGCTCCTCGGCCGCCTCCGGCACGGTGCGCCCCCGGAAGTAGGTCGCCACCAGGATCTCCCGGTGCGACTGGCTCAGCGTACGCAGCGCGTCCGCTACGGTCATCGTGCGCAGCACCCGGTCGGTGCTGTCCGACTCGGCGAACATGGTCAGATCCCGGTCGTACGTCTCGGGTGGGCGGGCCTGCTCACTGCGGTGCTCGTCGATGGCGATCCGCCGGGCCACGGTGACGAGCCAGGGGCGCAGCGAGCCCTGGCCCTGCACGCCGAGCCGGTGCGCGTTGCGCCAGGCCCGCAGCAGCGTCTCCTGCACGATGTCCTCGGCGCGCTGCCGGTCCCCGCCGGTCAGCCGCATCACGAACATCAGCAGCGGGCCGGCGTGCTCGGCGTACAGCAGGCGGATCAACTGGTCGGAGTGGCTGGCCTCGGCGGAGGTCGCCTGGTGGCGTCCGGGAGCGGGTCGCGGCGGCACCGGGTCATTCTGGCGATCGGTGGACCGGGCGTCGACCCCCCGGCCCGAACGCGAGGCGCGCGAGTGTGGTTGTGCCCGGGCGAACATCCACTCGGGCCGCGCCACCTCGCCGTGCCAGCCGGCCGCCACCGCATGCATGCAGACCTCCGCTGTCCAATGACATCAGCCGGCCCCCCACGGGCATGGCCGCCCGGGGATACGCAGCGATCAGCCGATCGGATCAACGTTTGACTGAAAAAATTCCCGGCGGTGGGGGAGTGGAGTCGACGGCGTCCGCGTCGTGGACCACCGCCGCGCCGCCGGTGAACCGGTCCAGCTCGGCACCGGCCAGCACCCGGCCGGGGAACCAGTCACCCGCCGCCCGCCGGGTCAGCTCCGGCACCGGTGGCTCCACCCGGGACGCCACCAGGACCAGGTTGCCGTAGCGCCGGCCGCGCAGCACCGCCGCGTCGCCGACCAGGCAGGCCCGGGGCAGCACGGTACGCACCGTCGCGACCTGGGCGCGGGCGTGCCGCAGCGGCGGTCCGTCGGCCACGTTCGCCAGGTAGCTGCCGCCGGGCGCGAGCACCCGGGCCACTTCGGCGGCGTACTCCACCGAGGTCAGATGCGCGGGGGTACGGGCGCCGGCGAACACGTCGGCCACGATCACGTCGTACGCGCCGTCCCGGCTCGACGTCAGCGTCGCCCGCGCGTCGGCCACCCGGACCTTCAGGCGCGGATCCGACGGCCAGGGCAGCTCGCGGCGGACCAGCTCGACCAGCGCGCCGTCCACCTCGGACACCCGCTGCGTTGAACCGGGCCGGGTGGTCTGCACGTAGCGGGGCAGGGTGAGCGCGCCGCCGCCCAGGTGCAGCACCCGCAGCGGCGTCCCGGCCGGTGCCACCAGGTCCAGCGCGGCGGCCAGCCGCCGGACGTACTCGAACTCCAGGTGCGACGGGTCGTCGAGGTCCACATGCGACTGCGGCGCGCCGTCGAGCAGCAGCGTCCAGGAGCCCGGACGGTCGGCGTCCGGCACCAGCTCGGCCCGGCCGGTGTCGACGTCGGCCGTCACCCGGTCGGAGTCGCGTCGCCGGCCCATCAGCGCCGCATCCCGCGCGCCGCGGCGGTGAGCACCCGGTGCAGCAGCCGCGCATCGCCGAGCATCCCGCGCAGGCGGCGTTCCAGCCCGGCGATCGGCACCAGGTTCTGCGGGGCGCGCGGATCCTTGTACGGGGTGGAGGCGAACCGGGGCAGCGTCACCAGCGACAGGTCGGCAAGCGCGATCGCCTCCGGCACGGTCAGGTCGGCGGAGCACTCCACCCGCACGATGCCCGCCCAGGGCGCGCCGGCGCGCACCGGCAGCCGCAGATACCACGACCAGCCGCCCCAGGCCGTGCCCAGCCGGAACACCGGGCAGCGCTCGCCCGGCGCCAGCCCGGTCACCACAGCGGTGAGCCGGGCGTCCAGGTACTGGCTGTGCTGCGTCTTGATGTACCCGAGCGTGCGCGGCAGGTTCCGCCGGCTGCGCAGCGGGCCGTCCACCACCAGCAGGTCGCCGTCGGTGCGTACCGCGTCGGAGACGGCCACCTCCAGCGCGGTCAGCGGCGCCTGCACCGCCGCGGGCAGCTTGCTCAGCTCACCGGTGCCGCTGACCCGGTGCACCGGGTAGCGGACCGTCCCGGCGACCACGTCCTGCGCCGACGGGCTCGCCGTGAACAGGCCACGGCCCACCCGGGAACCGGCCATCTCGGCGGCGCCCCGGTCGAGGTCGCAGCGGACCACACCGGCCGCGTACGAGGCGGCGATGCCGGGGAACGAACCGCCGTCCTCCTCGGCCGTCCAGACGCTGGCGTCGATCCGGCGTACCCCGTCGACGAGCAGCACCACGTCCGGCGCCCGCACGCCCGCGCGCGGGCCGATCGCCCGCCAGTCGGTGGCCGGCAGTTCGACGTCGGCGTCGACCTGCGCGCTGCTCGGCGCGGCCGGCCCGGAGCCGCCGGCCGCCTCGAACGACGCGCCGTACGACGGATCCCACGCGTCGACGAAGAACGCCGGCGACGGCCCGGTCACGCGGCGCTCCGCCGGCCCGTGCCGGTCACAGGCCGGTCCGTTCCACCCGGGCCGTCCGCGCGTCCTTGCGGACCTCGAACCGGACCGGGATGCGCTCGGCCAGCGCCGGCACGTGGGTGACCACGCCGACCATCCGGTCGCCCCGGGCGGCCAGGTTCTCCAGCGTCGCCGCGACCGTGTCCAGCGTCGCCGCGTCGAGCGTGCCGAAACCCTCGTCCAGGACGATCGACTCCAGGCTCGCGGCGGTGGTGGACATGCCGGCGAGCTGCTCGGACAGCGCCAGCGCCAACGCCAGCGACGCCTGGAACGTCTCCCCGCCGGACAGCGTGCGCACCCCGCGCCGCAGCCCGGCGTCGTGGTGGTCGACCACGAAGAACTCACCCTTGTCGTGCACCAGGTCGTACTGCCCGCCGGACAGCTCCCGCAGGATCCCCGACGCGCCGTCGACCAGCAGGTCCAGCGCCTCGGTGAGCAGCCAGCGCTCGAAGTTGTTGGCCCGCAGGTGCGAGGCGAGCGCCCGCGCCACCCGGGCCTCGTGCTCGTGCCCGGCCCGCTGCTCCCGCAGCCCGGCGGCCTGCTCGCGGCGCTCGTCGAGCCGGCGCAACTCCGCCTCGGCCCGCTCCACCGCCACCGCCACGTCGCGCCTCGCGTCCTGGGGGGCGTCCAGCCCCGCCGCGGTGAACAACGCGGCGATCCCGTCGGCGACCTCGGCCGCGGCCCGCTGCGCCGCCTCCACCGAGTCGGCCAGCCCGTCCCGTTCCGCGCGCCGCGCCTGCGCCTGCTCGCCCGCCCAGCCGGCCAGCGCCGCCCACGCCGCCGCCACGTCGTCCCGGTCGGCGGCCGGCGGCCCGAACCGGGCCAGCCCGTCGCGTACCGCGTCGAAGTCACGCCAGGCCCGGCGCAGCCGCTCCTGCGCGGCGTCGAGTGCGCCCCGCGCCCGCCGGGCCGCCTCCCGGCCGGCCCGCACCGCGCCCGCCGCCTCCTCCAGTGCCGTCCGCAGCCGCGCGTGCTCGGCCAGCGACTCGCGCAGCCGCTCCGGCGCGGGCGCGTCCGTGAGCTGCTCGTCCAGCTCGGCCAGGCGCGCGCCGAACTGGTCGTGCTGGGTCCGGGCGCGCAGCAGCACCCGGTCGGAGTCGCGGGCCGCGGTGTCGCGTTCCTGCACCACCCGCTTGGCCGCCTCGCTCGCCGCGCGCGCGGCCTTGCCCGCCTCGATCGCCCGGCTCACCGCCGAACCCTTCGGCACCGCCGGCACCGCGGTGACGGTCTGCTCGCACACCGGGCAGGGCGCGCCGCCGACCAGGTGCGCCCGCAGCGCCACCGCCTGGTCGGCGGCCTTCGCGTCCTCGTGCGCGCGGAACGCCGACTCCAGCTCCGTCTCGGCCCGCTGCGCGTCCGCCCGCGCCGCCGCCAGTGCCGCCACCGCCGCCTCGTGCTCGGTCCGCGCCGCGTCCACCGCCGCGCGGACCGTCGCCGCCTCCGCGGTCAGCCGGTCCCGGTCCGCGTACGCCTTCAGGTGCAGCCGCAGCGCGCTCTCGTCACCGGCGGCGGCCAGCTCCCCGCGCAGCTTCTCCTCGCGCTCCTCGGCCAGCCCGACCGCGGCCGCCGCCTCGTCGGCGGCGACCCGGGCCTGCGTCACCGCCCGCGCCAGCTCGGCGGTGCCGTCCGGCGGCCGCACCCCGGCCAGCACACCCAGCTCGGCGTCGAGGGCGGCAAGCGCCGCGGCCCGCTCACCCGCCGTCGCCCGGGCCCGCTCCCATTCGGGTACGGCGGCAGCGACCGCTGCGGCCAGTTCCCGCATCGCGTCCACCCGCTCCCGGGCGGCGGTCAGACTCTCGTCGTCGACGTCGGCGAGCCCGCCGAGCATCTTGTCGACGGTCTCCAGCTTCGCCTCGGCCTGCCCGGCCCGCTCGACCGCCTTCTTCTGCACCGACTCGTAGACGCCCAGCCCGAGCAGGTTCACCAGGATCTGCTGACGGGTGGCCGGCTTGGCGTGCAGGAAGTCGGCGAACTGTCCCTGCGGCAGCACCACGCACGAGGTGAACTGCTCGTACGGCAGCCCCACCGCGTCCAGCACCGCCTGCTCCATCTCGGCCGGGGTGCCCGCCACCACCTCGCCCAGATCGTCCGGGCTGAGCCCGGTGTCGAGCTTGGTGACGTCGAACCCCGGCGGCATGAGCTGGAGACCGGCGTTCGCCGTCTTCACAGTGCCCCGGCCGTCGCGGCGCACCACCCGGGTCGCCACGTAGCGGTCCCCGGCGGACTCGAAGACCAGCCGGACCCGCGCCTCGGTCGCCGACGGCGCCAGCGCGTTCGCCAGCCCCCGGGCGCCGCCCCAGCGCGGCACCGTGCCGTAGAGGGCGAAACAGATCGCGTCGAGCACCGTCGACTTGCCCGAACCGGTCGGCCCGACCAGCGCGAAGAAGTCCGCGTCGGTGAAGTCGACAGTCGTCTCGTCGCGGAACACCGTGAACCCGGCCATGTCCAGCCGCATCGGCCGCATCAGTGCTCCACCTCCTCGAGCAGCTCGTCGAAGAGTTCCCGGACACCCTCGTCGGCGTGCCCGCGGCTGTCCAGGTAGTCGCCGAACAACTCGCCCGGCGACCGGCCGGCCCGCTGAGCCGTCCGTGTCCCGCTGCCCGGAGCGGGCACCAGCTCCGGATCGATCCGGATCTCCAGCGCCCGGGGCAGCAGCTCCTGCACCTCCTCGCGCAGCCCGGCCCGGGGCTGCTCCCGGACGTAGACGCGCAGCCAGCCCTCCGGCGCCTCGATCTCGGCGAGCTGCGCGAGCGTGCCGCGTACCGTGCGCAGCGGCACCGCGCCCGGCACCGGCACCTCGCGGATACGGGCGGCGGTGGTGGCTGTCACCTCCACGATCGTCACCGAGCCGACGTTCTCCTGCTCGCCGAAGTCGACGGCGAGCGGGCTGCCGCTGTAGCGGATCGGGCACGGGCCGATGACCCGCTGCGAGCGGTGCAGGTGACCCAGCGCCACGTAGTGCGCGTTGCCGGGGAAGACTGTCGCCGGAACCGCGTATCCGAGCACCGTGTGCGCGTCCCGCTCACCGCCGCCGGTGCTCGCCCCGACCACAGTCAGGTGCGCCGTCACCAGGTGCACGCGGTCCGGCTCGGTGAACCCCTCGGCGAGGCGGTCCAGCACCCGCCCCAGGTGGTCGGCGTACGTCTGGTTGGCCTCGGCCGGGGTGAGCGTGTACATCTCCACCGCGCGCACCGCGTACCGCTGGGACAGGAACGGCAGCGCGGCGAGCCGCCAGCGCTCCCCGCCGGCGGTGACCCCGTCGACGACGTGCTCGTCCGGGTTCTCCCGGACGCTGCCGCGCAGCGTGATCCCGGCGGCCTCGGCCCACGGCCGCAGCGCGTCCAGCGCCGCGCCGTTGTCGTGGTTGCCGCCGATCGCCACCACGTCGGCCCCGGTTCGCCGCAGCGCGGTCAGCGCCCGCGTCACCAGCCGGGTCGCCTCCGGGGTCGGCGCGGCGGTGTCGTACAGGTCACCGGCGACGATCACCAGGTCGGGCCGCTCACGCTGGGCGATGTCGATGACCTGGGCGAGGACCTGCTTGTGCTCCTCGGCCCGGGACTGCCCCTTGAGGACCTTGCCGACGTGCCAGTCCGAGGTGTGCAGGATCTTCATCTGGGTGCCGCCTAGAACGGGATGTCGTCGTCGGAGGAGCCGGAGCCGACCACCGCGAACGGATCGGCGGCCTGCGTGATCGACCGTAGCGTCTCCGAGGGCGCGCGGCCCGCCTCCGAGACCCGGGTGGCCCACGCCGGGAACGGGAACTCCAGGCAGAGCGGCACCGGGATGTCCGGCTGGTTGACGAACATCGTGCCCGGCTTGGCCAGCAGCGCCCGCTGCCGCTGGGCGGGCGGCAGGAAGCCGTACTCCGGGCGGGACGCCTCGGCCGGGTCGAGCCGGCCCACCACCCGGATCGCCGAGTTGGTGACGATCCGCCGTTCCACCTCGCTGGCGGTCTGCTGCGCGCCGACCAGGATCACGCCCAGTGAGCGGCCCCGCTCGGCGATGTCGAGCAGCACCTCCTTGATCGGCGACGAGCCCTCCCGTGGCGCGTACTTGTTCAGCTCGTCGAGCACGACGAACAGCAGCGGCTTGGCGGTGCCGGCCTTCTCCTTGCGCTCGAACTCGCTCTTGAGCGTCACGCCGACCACGAACCGCTGCGCGCGATCCGGCAGGTTGTGCAGGTCGACCACTGTGACCTGGGCGCTCTCCGCCGTGTTGATCGAGTGCGGGCGGCGCATCGCCAGGTCGCCCCGGATGAGCCGGCCCAGGTCCTTCTTGCTGCCGATGAGCCGGCGGGCGAACGCGTTGACGGTGCCCAGCCCGACCGCGCTGCCCGCCCACTCGCCGCGTGTCTCGTCGTCGTTGAGCTGCTCGACCACGTGGTCGACCAGATCGGCGTACGAGCCGAGCCGCACCCCGTCGATGCTCACCCCGCCGTCGGCCGGCTGGGCGTAGCGGGCCAGGTGCGCGGCGACCGAGTGGACCACCATCGTGTACTGCTGGCGCTCGTCGTCCGCGTCGGCGAACACGTACGGCAGGAGCCGGTCGGCGCAGAACTCGGTCAGCGTCCAGTAGAAGCTGTCCACGCCGGTGAGCCGGCTGCTCACATCCGGCGTGCCGGAGGAGTCGCCGACCCGCGGCGGGGCGTACACCCGCACGTCCGGGAACGCCCCGGCGTCCAGGCCCAGCTTCGCGTACGCGGCCCGGGTCGGGTCGTCGAGCCGGCTGTTCGGGTGGTCGAGGAAGAGCAGGTCCTCGCCCTTCACGTTGAAGATCAGCGCCTTGGCGTTCACGGCGTCGCCGCCCAGCACGCCGGAGCGGAACACCGAGTAGAGCAGGAATGTGGCGAAGCTGGTCTTGGTGGCGACACCGGAGATGCCGGAGATCGACACGTGCGCGCCGCGGGTGCCGTCGAGGAAGTCGGCGTTGAGGTAGACCGGCACGCCGTCGCGGCCCATCCCCATCGGGATCCGCCGTTCCATCCGGTCGAAGTGCAGCGCCCGCGCCCGCGCGTCACCCTCGGCCCGGTGCACCACCGCGCCCGGCGTGGGCGGCACGTAGAACTCCGGGTCGACCCGCGTGGTGGTCACCTCGGCCGCCTCCTGCACCTGCGCCGGCAGCGTGCCGTCGGCGATGGCGAAGACGTCGGAGTCGAACTGCGCCCCCTCGTGCCGGGCGCGCACCTGGGTCACCACCCCGGCGATCGTCACCGGCTCACGGTCGGGCAGGTCGCGACGGGTCACCACCACGTCGTCGAGTTGCAGGTAGCTGCCCGGCGCGACGGCGGTCCAGAAGGTGAGCGGGGTGGCGTCGGCGGTGCCGAGCACCCGGCCGACACCCTCGCCGGGCCCGTCGAGCTGATCGTCGGTCATCGGCGGTCTCCGGTCGGCTGGTCGTACCGTTGGCGGTGCACGTCGTGCATCCTGCCCGAGGGATGCGACAGGTTGCCACGCGACGCGGCGGACGCCACGTCACCCGTGCGCCGAACGGTAGCCACCCGAATCCGCCCGATCACGATGCGTGCCTTTCCTCCACGTTCGCCCCTCCGCCGCCCGCAGCCTGCCGCCCCGCCCCGCCCGCAGCGCGCCGCGCCCCTCCGCCACCCGCCGCCTGCGGGCCGTCTGCGGGCCGTCTGCCGCGCCGACGCCGCAGGCTCCCGGGCGGCCCGCCCGATGACCGTCAGCGGTGCCGTCGGCTGGCCGAGATGCGGCCCGGCGCGGCGCGGCCCGGCCCGGCCCGGCCCGGCCCGGCCCGGCGCGGTGCGGTGCTGTCCGGCCCGGCCCGGCCGCTCGGTGGAACACCACGGGTGCCTCCGCAGGCCGATGACACCCATGGCGTTCCACCCGTCGCCTGCCCACCCCGAACTCGCCGTTTCCGGTTTGCGCGTCCCGAGCCGCGGGAGTCGTGTCCCGCGTGTCAGGACGACGCGGAGATCTTGGTACGAAAGGGCCCCTCTAGGGGCCGTTTGATACCAAGATCTCGCGTGCCGCGTGCCGCGTGCCGCGTGCCGCGTGCCGCGTGCCGCGTGCCGCGTCAGGCGGCGAGGGCGGCGCCAGCGCGTGGTGCGCGTCGGGGGTTGTGGGGCGTGCCGCGTTCCGCGAGCGGGTCAGGCGGCGGGGGCGGAACCGGCGGGCGGGGTCTCGGCGGGGTCGCGGGCGTAGCGCAGCATCAGCACGCCGTCGGCGGCGGCCAGCACGTGCCGCAGCGGCAGGTGACGCGGGACGCTGGCGTCCCCGGCGGTGATCCGGCCCGGCCCGGCGCCGGCGAGCAGCGGCGCCACGGTCAGGCACAGTTCGTCGACCAGGTCGGCGGCAGTGAGCGCGCCGAACAGGTGCGGGCCGCCCTCGCAGAGCAGTTGGCCGAGCCCGCGCCGACGCAACTCGGCCAGTCCGGCGACGAGATCGACCTGCCCGGCGCCGCTAATCCGCCCGGCGCCTCCGGTCCGCCCGGCACCACCGGTCCGCCCGGAGCCGTCGGTCGGGCCGCTGCCGTCGGACTGACCGGTGCCACCGGTCCGCCCGGAGCCGTCGGTCGGGCCGCTGCCGTCGGACTGACCGGCGCCGCCGATCCGCCCGGTCCCGTCGGTCGGGCCGCTGCCGTCGACCCGTCCGGCACCGTCGTCGGGCTGACCGGCGCCACCAGGCTGCCCGGTGCCGTCGGCCTGCTCAGCGTCGTCGGCCGTGTCGGTGCCGCAGCGGATCACGTCGGCGACGTCGGCCAGCCCGGGCGGCGGTACGGCGTCGGCGTGGGTGAGCACGATCGGCCGGACCGGGGCGTCTGCGAACGCGGCCTGCGCCGGGTCGAGGTCGAGCGAACCGGAGACGACCACCAGCGTGGGGTACTCGGCCAGCCCCTGCTCGCGGCGCCAGGCCCGGCGTTCCGGGCTCAGCCGGACCGCCCGGTAGCCCTCGTGCCGCAGTGTGCCGGCGGCCACCACGAGACCGTCGCAGAGCATCCGCAGCAGGCCGAAGACCCGCTTGTCCGGCTCGCCGGAGAGCCCGGCCGAGTATCCGTCCAGAGTGACCGCGCCGTCGGCGCTGGCGACGAAGTTGACCCGCAGGTGCGGGCCGGCCGTCCGGCCGTAGAGCGCGGTGAGCTGCGGATCGGTGAGCGCACCGGTGACGGGTGCGGGCCAGATCCGTTCGATCGGGGTTCCGACGGTCATTCGCCGGCCGGACCGGTGACCGGAGGGGTGGGTTCGGGGGTACGGTGCTGGCAGTCGCACCACTTCCGGCCAGGACAGTCGTCGTGCCGCCGTTCCCGGCAGGCTCGGCAGATCATGCAGGCAGCCTATGCCCAGGAAGGATGGGACGTCGTGTCGCGTCAGATCTTCCAGCTCATGGTGTCGCTGGCTGGCGTCCGGCCGCCGGTGTGGCGGCGGGTGCTGGTGCCCGGCGGCTACACGCTGGACCGGCTGCACCGGGTGATCCAGCACGCGATGGGCTGGCGCGACTGCCACCTGCACTCGTTCGACGTGGACGGCCGGCAGTACGGCGAGCCCGACCCGGACGGCGAGCTGGCGCTGCGCGACGAGCTGGCGCTGCGCGACGAGCTGGACGTCCGGCTGGACGCGCTCGTGGGCAAGGGCGACCGGTTCCGCTACACGTACGACTTCGGTGACTGGTGGGAGCACGACCTGGTGGTGGAGGACTGCTGCGCCGCCGATCCGGACGAGCGTTACCCGCTGTGCCTGGACGGGGAGCGGGCCTGCCCGCCGGAGGACGTGGGCGGTCCGGGCGGGTACGCGGTCCTGCTGGCCGCGCTCGCCGATCCCGCGCATCCGGAGCATCCGACCATGCGGGAGTGGGCCGGCCCGGCGTTCGATCCGGCCGTGTTCGACCCGGACCGCGCCACCGTCCTGCTGCGCCGCTGCTGCTGACCCGATCCCTCGCGCCATCGACTGCGCGACCAACTGCACCGCCGACCGCGCGACCACTGCACCGCCGACCGCACGACCAGCCGGGCCACCAACCGCGCGCACCCGCCGCGTCACCGACCGCGCGCACCAGCCGGGCCACCGACCGCGCGCACCTGCCGCGTCACCGACCGCGCGACCCGCGGCGCCACCGCCGCACCGCTGACCGCGCGGTCCCCGCGCAGGGGCCGCGCGCCGACGCGGTAACGAAATGGGAACGCTCCCAACGGTCTATTGACACCCCTGTCACCTCCCGGCAACCTCATGGGAGCGCTCCCGAGAGTGGTGCGGATCTCCCTCCTGCCCGCTCCGGCCCGCGCGAAACGCACCCCCCACCACACAGCAGATATCGCCTCACCACCGAAAGAGGGGTCTCGGATGAGCGTCCCAATCCGTCGTCGGCGGTTCGCGGCCATCGCGCTCGCGTCCGTCGTCGTGCTCGGCACCACCGCCGCCTGCGGCGACGACTCGGACAGCGGCGACAGCGGCAGCGGCGGCGGCCCGGTCACCCTGGTCGTCGACGTCTTCGGCGACCAGGGCTTCGGCTACGAAGAGCTGTACAAGCAGTACGAAGCGGAGCACCCGAACGTCAAGATCCAGGAGCGGGGCAAGGGCCTCGGCCTCGGTGACTACAACACCCGTCTGACGCAGCAGATCACCGCGGGCTCGGGTGCCGGCGACGTGGTGGCCCTGGAAGAGGGCACCATCGTCCAGTTCTACGCCCAGGCCGACAAGTTCGTGAACCTGGCCGACCACGGCGCGAACGACCTCAAGGGCAACTTCCTGCCGTGGAAGTGGGAGCAGGGCACCACCCCCGACGGCAAGGTGCTGGGCCTCGGCACCGACGTCGGCTCGATGGCGCTGTGCTACCGCAGCGACCTGTTCAAGGCCGCCGGGCTGCCCACCGACCGCGAGCAGGTCGGCGCGCTCTGGCCGACGTGGGACGAGTTCATCGCCACCGGCCAGAAGTTCGCCGCCGCCGACAAGAAGCACAAGTTCGTCGACTCGGCGACCAACTTCTACAACGTCGTGCTGATGCAGATCGCGGGCCAGGGCACCGGCTACACCTACTACGACAAGAGCAACAAGCTGGTCATCGACCAGAACCCGGACGTGCAGGCCGCGTACCAGCTCACCACCAAGATGATCGCCGCCGGGCTGTCCAACAACCTCCAGTCGTTCTCCAACGAGTGGAACGCCGGCTTCAAGAACGGCACCTTCGCCACCATCGCCTGCCCCGCCTGGATGACCGGTGTCATCAAGGGCCAGGCCGGTGACGCGGCGGCCGGCAAGTGGGACATCGCCAAGGCGCCGGGCGCCGGTGGCAACTGGGGCGGCTCCTTCCTCGGCGTGCCGAAGTCGAGCAAGCACCAGAAGGAGGCCGCGGAGCTGGCCAAGTTCCTGACCAGCGCCAAGGGCCAGATCGGCGCGTACAAGGCGGTCGGCAACCTGCCCTCGAACCCGCAGGCGCTCACCGACCCGGCCGTGGCCGACTCGACCAACGACTACTTCAGCAAGGCCCCGGTCGGCAAGATCTTCGCCGCCGGCGCCACCGACCTGAAGCCGGTCTACCTCGGCCCGAAGAACAACGCGGTCCGCACCGCCGTGGAGAACACGCTGCGCGCCGTGGAGCAGGGCAAGTCGGCCGACGAGCAGTGGCAGGCGGCCCTGAAGAACGGTGCGGCCGCCGGTAAGTGACCGGTTGAGCCGCCCGCGGGTGGCGTCGGCAGCCCTGGCTGCCGGCGCCACCCGCGGTGCCCGCAGAGTCCGGCGTCGCCCGTGTGGCGGGTGACGCCGGCCGAGGAGAAGGACTCCCCATGAGCCTCGACCTGCACGCCGCGGCGCCGCCCGAGCCCGGCGCGCCCCGCGCCGCACGGCACACACGCCGCCGCGCCGCCTCGATGACCCGGCTGGACCTGAAGTACTCGCCGTACCTGTACGTCCTGCCGTTCTTTGTGATCTTCGCCGTGTTCGGCGTGTACCCGATCGCGTACACGGTCTGGATCGCGCTGACCGACCGGTCGCCGCTGAACTCGACGATCTCCTTCGTCGGGATGGACAACTTCGTCGAGCTGATCACCGAGGACCCGCAGTTCTGGAACGCGGTGGTCAACACGTTCGGCATGTTCCTGCTCTCCACAGTGCCCCAGCTGCTGCTGGCGCTGATGCTCGCCAACGCGCTGAACCGGAAGCTGCGCGCGCAGACGTTCTTCCGGATGGCCATCGCGATGCCGATCATCACCTCGACCGCTGTGGTCGCGCTGATCTTCTCGATGATCTACGCCAAGGACTTCGGCCTGGTCAACTGGCTGCTCGACAGCGTCGGCCTGGACCCGATCGACTGGCGGGCGAACCGCTTCGCCTCCTGGTTCGCCATCTCCACCATGGTCGACTGGCGCTGGGTCGGCTACAACGCGCTGATCTACCTGGCCGCCATGCAGTCGATCAGCAAGGACATGTACGAGGCCGCGGCGCTGGACGGCGCCTCCCGGCGGCGCCAGTTCTGGTCCATCACGGTCCCGCAGCTGCGCCCCACGATCATCTTCACGCTGATCATCTCCACCATCGGCGGCCTCCAGCTGTTCACCGAGCCCCTGCTGTTCACCAGCGGCTCGGGCGGTCTCTCCGGTGGTTCGGAGGGCCAGTTCCAGACCATCACGATGTACCTGCTCGACGTGATGAACCAGCGCTTCCGGTGGGGCTACGCCGGGGCGGTCGCGCTCGTGCTCTTCGTGCTCATCGCGTTGATGTCGGCGATCAACTACCTGCTCGCCCGCCGCATCAGCTCCGACAAGTGAGGTGACGAGATGACGACCACCGCCGTCCGCCCGCCCACCCGGCAGAGTCCGCCGGTCAAGACCGCCCACCGGGCCGAGCGGCTCTGGAAGGCCAGCCCGCTCACCATGATCGGCCTGATCTTCGGCGTGCTGCTGTCCCTGTTCCCGTTCTACTGGATGATCGTGATCGCCAGCCGGACGAACGACGCGGCCAACTCCTGGCCTCCGCCGTTCCTGCCCGGCGGCAAGCTCGGCGAGAACATCGAGCGGGTGCTCGCCAACAGCGACGCCAACATCGTCAAGGGCCTGATGAACTCGTTCCTGGTCTCCGGGACGATCACCGTCGCGACCGTGTTCTTCGGCTCGCTGGCCGGCTTCGCGTTCGCCAAGCTCCGCTTCCGGGGCAAGAACGCGCTGCTGCTGATCATCCTCACCTCGATGATGGTGCCGATCCAGCTCGGCGTGCTGCCGCTGTACATCCTGATGGCCAAGCTCGACTGGCTGAACACCATGCCGTCGGTGACCGTCCCGTTCCTGATCGGCGGCTTCGGCATCTTCATGATGCGCCAGTACGCCGAGCAGGCGGTACCGAACGAGTTGATCGAGGCCGCCCGGGTGGACGGCTGCTCGACCTGGCGGGTGTACTGGCACGTGGTGGCACCCGCGCTGCGTCCGGCCGCCGCGGTGCTGGGCCTGCTGACCTTCATGGAGCAGTGGAACCAGTTCTTCTGGCCGTTCGTGGTGCTGGCGGACCCGTCCAACCCGACCGTCCAGATCTCGCTGCGCAGCCTCAACACCGCCTACTTCGCCGACAACTCGCAGATCTTCGCCGGTACGTTGATCGCGACCCTGCCCCTGTTCGTCGTGTTCGTTCTGTTTGGCCGCCAGATCATCGGCGGCATCATGGAAGGCGCCGTCAAGTCGTGAGCAACCCAGCAAGCCCGCCCGCTGTCGGCGTCCTCGACGCCGGTCCGGCCCTCACCTTCCCGTCCGACTTCCTCTGGGGCGCGGCGACCGCCGCGTACCAGATCGAGGGCGGGGCGACGGAGGGCGGCCGTGCCCCGTCGATCTGGGACACCTTCAGCCACACGGAGGGCCGGACGGTGGCCGGGCACACCGGCGACGTGGCGTGTGACCACTACCACCGGATGCCTGACGACGTGCGGCTGATGGCCGACCTGGGCCTGCGGTCGTACCGCTTCTCGGTGAGCTGGCCGCGGGTGCAGCCGGGCGGCACCGGCGGGGTCAACCAGGAGGGCATGGACTTCTACCGCCGGCTGGTCGACGAGCTGCTCGGCCACGGCATCGAGCCGTGGCTGACGCTCTACCACTGGGACATGCCGCAGCCGCTGGAGGACGCGGGCGGCTGGCCGGCCCGGGACACCGCGGCCCGCTTCGCCGAGTACGCCCACCTGGTCGCCGAGGCGCTCGGTGACCGGGTGAAGTACTTCACCACGCTGAACGAGCCGTGGTGCTCGGCGTTCCTCGGCTACGGCTCCGGCGTGCACGCGCCGGGCCGCAGGGACGGCGCGGACGCGGTCCGGGCCGGGCACCACCTGATGCTCGGTCACGGCCTGGCCGTGCAGGCGGTACGCGCGGTCCGCCCGGACGCGCAGCTCGGCATCACAGTCAACCTGTACCCGGTGACCCCGGCGAGCGGCTCGGCGGCGGACGCCGACGCGGCCCGCCGGATCGACGCGCTGGCGAACCGGTTCTTCCTGGACCCGGTGCTGCGCGGGTCGTACCCGGCGGACCTCGTCGCGGACCTGCGTCAGGTCACCGACATGGGGCACGTGCGCGACGGTGACCTGGCGACCATCTCCACGCCGCTGGACATGGTCGGGGTCAACTACTACAGCCGGCACGTGGTGGCCGCGCCGGTCGAGGGCGCGGAGCCGGAGCCCTACTGGCGGGCGCCGTCCTGCTGGCCGGGCAGCGAGGACGTCCGGTTCGTCACCCGGGGTGTCCCGGTGACGGACATGGACTGGGAGATCGACGCCCCGGGCCTGGTGGAGACGCTGGAGCGGGTCCACCGGGAGTACACCGACCTGCCGCTCTACGTCACCGAGAACGGCTCGGCGTTCGTCGACGAGCTGGTCGACGGCCGGGTGGACGACCCGGACCGGCTGGCCTACTTCGCCGCGCACCTGCGCGCGGCGCACGCCGCGATCGAGGCCGGCGTGCCGCTCAAGGGCTACTTCGCCTGGTCGCTTCTGGACAACTTCGAGTGGGCCTGGGGTTACACGAAGCGGTTCGGCATGGTCTATGTCGACTACGACAGCCAGGCCCGGATCGCGAAGTCCAGCGCCAGGTGGTACGCCGACGTGATCCGACGCAACGGACTGCCCGCACAATAAGCTGGGCCAGCCAGTAACGGGCGGCCCGGCGCCGACGCCTCAATCGGTGCCGGGTCCGCCCGACCGTCGGAGGAGCACAACGATGACAACGCAGCGCACCCGCTCGCTCGGGCGTCCGACCCTCGACGCGGTCGCGGCCCGCGCCGGCGTCGGGCGCGGCACGGTCTCCCGCGTGGTCAACGGCTCGCCGCAGGTCAGTCCGGAGGCCCGGGCCGCCGTCCAGCAGGCCATCGCCGAACTGGGGTACGTGCCGAACCGTGCCGCCCGTGCGCTGGTCACCCAGCGGACCGACTCGGTCGCACTGGTCGTGTCCGAGTCGGGGGAGCGGGTCTTCACCGAGCCGTTCTTCGCGGCCATCGTCCGGGGCGTCAGCTCCGGGCTGGTGGAGACGCCGATGCAGCTCTGGCTGGCCATGGTGCAGTCGCCGATCGAGCGGGAACGGGTCGAGCACCACCTGACCAACCAGCACGTGGACGGCGTACTCCTGCTGTCCCTGCACGACGCGGACCCGCTGCCCACGCTGCTGGAGGAGCGCGGTCTCCCGACGGTGCTCGGCGGCCGTCCGGCGCGGATGCTGCACCCGAACGCGCAGCCGGCGTGGTTCGTCGACATGGACAACGTCGGCGGCGCGCGGCAGGCGGTGGAGCACCTGTTCCGCCAGGGCCGCCGGCGGGTCGCGACCATCGCGGGCCCGCAGGACATGGGCGCCGGCCTGGCCCGGCTCTCCGGCTACCAGGAGGCCGTGCGCGCGGCCGGCGGCCGGGTCGACCCGGGCCTGATCGCGTACGGGGACTTCAGCGAGGGCAGCGGCACCGCGGCCATGCGCCGGCTGCTCGACGTCTGCCCGGAGCTGGACGCCGTGTTCGTGGCCTCCGACCTGATGGCGTTCGGCGCGCTGCGCGCGTTGCGCGAGGCCGGCCGCCGGGTGCCCGAGGACGTGGCGGTGATCGGCTTCGACGACGCCCCGATCGCGCGTCAGGCCGAGCCGCCGCTGACCACCGTGTTCCAGCCGGTGGAGGAGATGGGCCGGCAGATGGCCCGGCTGCTGGTGTCCCGCATCCGCGGCGAGGAGGTCCCCTCCCCGCACGTGCTGCTGGACACCGAGCTGATCCACCGGGCCTCCGGCTGACCCACCCCCGGCGACGGGGGAGCGGTCAGGACCAGCGGCGCAGTTCGCGGCGGGCCAGCGACGCGCGGTGGACCTCGTCCGGGCCGTCGGCCAGGCGCAACGTGCGGGCCTGCGCCCACAGTTCGGCCAGCGGGGTGTCCTGGCTGACCCCGGCCCCGCCGTACGCCTGGATGGCCTTGTCGATCACCCACTCGGCCATCAGCGGCGTGGCGATCTTGATGGCCTGGATCTCGCTGTGCGCGCCCTTGTTGCCGACGGTGTCCATCAGCCACGCGGTCTTGAGCACCAGCAGGCGGGCCTGCTCGATCCGGACCCGCGACTCGGCGATCCACTCGCGGACCACGCCCTGCTCGGCGAGCGGGCGGCCGAACGCGATCCGGTCGAGCACGCGCCGGCAGAGCAGCTCCAGGGCCCGCTCGGCCATGCCGATCAGGCGCATGCAGTGGTGGATCCGGCCGGGGCCGAGCCGGGCCTGGGCGATGGCGAACCCGGTGCCCTCCTCGCCGACCAGGTTGTCCACCGGCACCCGGACGTCGGTGAAGTCGATCTCGGCGTGCCCGCCGTGCGGGGCGTCGCTGTAGCCGAAGACCCGCATCCCGCGCCGTACGGTCACGCCGGGGGTGTCCCGGGGGACCAGGATCATGCTCTGCTGGCGGTGCCGGTCGGCGTCCGGGTCGGTCTTGCCCATCACGATGAAGATCTCGCAGCGCGGGTCCATCGCCCCGGACGACCACCACTTGCGGCCGTTGATCACGTAGTGGTCGCCGTCGCGGGTGATCCGGGTGGCGATGTTCGTCGCGTCGGAGGACGCCACCTCCGGCTCGGTCATGCAGAACGCGGACCGGATCTCACCGGCGAGCAGCGGCATGAGCCACTGCTTGCGCTGCTCCTCGGAGCCGAACTCGGCGAGCAGTTCCATGTTGCCGGTGTCCGGCGCGGCGCAGTTGAGCGCCTCCGGGGCCAGGTGCGGGCTGCGGCCGGTCAGCTCGGCCAGCGGCGCGTACTGGAGGTTGGTCAGCCCGGCGCCGTAGCGGGCGTCGGGCAGGAACAGGTTCCACAGCCCGCGCGCCCGCGCCTCGGCTTTGAGTTCCTCCATCACCGGCGGGCGGGCCCAGGGGTCGCCGGCCGCGGCCACCTGCTCGTGGTGCACCGGCTCGGCCGGGTACACGCACTCGGTGAGGAACGCCTCCAGCCGCTGCCGCAGCTCGACCGTCCGGTCGTCGTACGCGAACTCCATCTAGCTCTCCCTCACCGCGTGCAGTCCGTGTGCCACGAGCGGCGCCACCATGTCGCCGATCCGGTCGAAGCCCTCGCCCAGCGTCTGGCCGAGCGTGTGCCGGTAGTGGATGCCCTCGCAGATCACCGCGAGCTTGAAACAGCCGAGTGCCACGTGCCAGTGCAGCGGGCCGACGTCGACGTCGCTGCGCCCGGCGTACCGCTCGATCAGCTCGGCGCCGGTCGGGAAGCCGGCGCGCGGCCCGATGCCGTCGGCGACCGGGTTGCCCTCGCCGTGGTCGCTGTCGCCGAGCACGTCCCAGTACGTCAGCAGCAGCCCGAGGTCGGCCAGCGGGTCGCCGAGCGTGGCCATCTCCCAGTCGAGCACCGCCCGCACCGCCACCGGGTCGACGGTGGCGAGCAGGTTGTCCAGCCGGTAGTCGCCGTGCACGATCCGGCCCGCGTTCGCGCCCTCGGGCACGCTGGCGGCCAGCGCGTCGCGCAGCTCGTCGATGCCGGGCAGCGGCCGGCTGCGGGACCGGTCGAGCTGGCCGGCCCAGCGGCGCACCTGCCGGGCCAGGTAGCCCTCCGGGCGGCCGAAGTCGGCCAGCCCTACCTCGGCCGGCTCGACCCGGTGCAGCGTGGCGAGCGTGTCCATCATCGCCATGGCGAGGTCACGCCGCTGGGCGGCGGTGAGCGCGTCGGTCTGCTCGCGCCGCCGGTAGACCTCGCCGTCGACCTTCGCCATCAGGTAGAACGGCGCGCCGATGACGCTCTCGTCGGTGCACAGCAGCAGCGCCTCCGGCACCGGTACGCCGGTCGGCGTGAGCGCCGAGATCACCCGGTGCTCGCGGGCCATGTCGTGCGCGGTGGCCAGCACGTGCCCCAGGGGCGGCCGGCGCAGCACCACCTCGCGGTCGCCGGCGCGCAGCAGGTAGGTGAGGTTGGACTTGCCGCCGGCGATCAGCCGCGCCGACAGCGGCCCGCTCAGGTCCGGCCGGTGGACGGCCAGGTGGGCGGCGAGCCGGTCGAGGTCGAGCCCGCGTGGGGCCGGACCGGTCGAGGGCGCGGCGACATCGGCGGCCGGATCGGTCATCCGATTAGTTGATGGCAGCTCAGCTTTGTTGTCAAGGTCGGGTTTTCCCGGCGGGACATGCCCTTGCAACAGGGGCGAAATGGTCAACCGGCAGGCTGGGCCCAGCCTGCCGGCCGCTCGGCCGGCCCGCCGAGCGGAGGGGATCAGACATGCTGCTGAGAGTTCGGGTGACCCTGCCGGACCGTCCGGGCACGCTCGGCCAGGTGGCCCGGACACTCGGCGTCTCCGGCGCGGACATCGTGCAGGTGGTGGTGCTGGAACGGCTCGGCGGCCGGGCGGTGGACGACTTCACGGTGGTCTGGCCGGGTGCGGCGCGGGTGGAGCGGATGCTCGCCGGGCTGGCCGCGATCCCCGGCGTCCGGGTGGACGGCGTGTGGCGGGCGATCGGCGCGCCCACCACCACCGGGCAGGACGCCGAACTGCTCGCCCAGGTGGCGGCGAACCCGGTCGACGGGGTGGCCACGCTCGTCGACGCGGTGCCGGGGCTGCTCGCCGCGGACTGGGCGGTGGTCGCCGTCGTACCCCTGGACTGGGCCTCGCGCAGCGGCGAGGCCGGCGTCGCCGCGATCGGGCACGCGAGCTGGCGGGCGCCGGTGCCGCCGCGGCTGCCGGAGGTGACCCCGCTGCGGGCGCGCGCCATGACCAGCCCGGACGGGCACCACTACGCGGTGGCGCCGTTCGGCCGGGCCGGGCTGGTGCTCGTGGTCGCCCGTGACCACAGCGAACCGCTCGCCGCCGCCGGGTTCCACTCCACCGAGGTGGACCGGCTCGCCCAGCTCGTCCGCGCCGGCGCGGTGATCCTCGGCGACCGGCTGGACCTGGTCGGCACGCCGCCCGTGACCACCGTCACCTGACCGGACGGCCCACGTCACCCGGGGGCAACGGGCCCGCAACAGGCGCACGGCATGGTCGGTGCCGAGGAAGGGAGACAACCATGGCGCTCTGGCGGATCCGAGCCACGGTGGACGACCGGCCGGGTTACCTGTCGGTGCTCACGGCGAGCCTCGCGTTGCGCGGGGTCAACATCCTCAGCGTGCAGGTGCACACCACCGAGGCCGGCGCGGTCGACGACTTCCTGGTCGACGCGCCCGAGCAGGTGACCGAGGCGGAGCTGCGGGCCGCCGTGGAGCGGGGCCGGGGCCGGGACTGCTGGATCGCGCGCAGCGGGGCGCGCGGGCTGGCCGACGAGCCGACCCGGCTGCTCGGGCTCGCCGGGCGGCTGGTGCGAGACCCGGAGGCGACCGGCGAGGTGCTGCGCACGCTGCTCGGCGCCGACTCGGTGACCTGGCGTCCGACGCCCGCCACCGCGCCGGGCGGGGTGGGCGGCACCACGATGGTGCTCGCCGACCCGGCCGGCGGCGCCCACGAACTGCATCGCCGGGAGCCCAGCTTCACCCCGGCCGAGTACGCCCGCGCACAGGCCCTGGTCGAGCTGGCGGCGACACTGGCCCGGCGGGACGCTGACCGGATCACGCTGGTGCTGCCGGACGGCGGTGAGGTGTCGGTGCGGGCCGCGACCGCCGAGGACGTCCCCGGCGTACGTGACCTGCACGCCGCCTGCTCGGCGCGCAGCCGGCAGCGGCGCTACCTGAGCGGGGCGGCGGACCCGTCGCCGGCCCGGCTGCGCCGGCTGCTGGAACCGGCGCGGGGCGTGACACTGCTCGCCACGGCGGGCTCCGGCGGGGCGGCGGAGCCGGTCGTGGCGATGGCGAACCTGCTCGGCGAGGGCGACGAGGCCGAGGCGGCGCTGCTGGTCCGCGACGACTGGCAGCGCCGGGGCCTCGGCTCGGCGCTGCTGCGCCGCCTGGTGGGCCACGCCGACCGTGCCGGATACGCCGCCGTGCTGCTGCACGTGCAGTCCGAGAACACGCCGATGCTGCGGACGCTGCGCCGGCTGGACCGGCCGGTGGCGATGGAACGCGACGGCGGCGTGCTGACCGCGACGCTGCCGCTGGCCGCACGGCCGGCGGCCGAGCCGGCCGCGCGGGCCGGGGTGACGGTGCCGGCACAGCGGTCGAGTTGAGCTGACGGCCGCCGGCCGGATCCCGGAGGTGCGCCGCAACGGCGCGGCACACCCGAGGGGTACGGCCCGACGGCCGGAACCGGCGCGGTCACGCGCCACCCGGGCCGACCTCCGATACGGGGGACGGTGACACGGCGGGGCTCCCGATGCGGGGGCCCCGCCCGTCTGTGTGCGATCAGGTGGCCGGGTAGCTGTTGTAGTCGGGGAAGTTGCCGTAGAGCCGGCCGTCACCACCGACTGTGACCGCCTGCACGAGCAGGTCGCCGCCGACGAACGCGCCCTTCCAGGACGCGCCCCGGCCGCCGAACGGCTCGTCCCGGTCGCCCCGGGACCGCGGCTTGTTGATGCCCACCTTGAACGCCTGGAGGTCCACCGCCAGCTTGCCGGCGAGCTCCTCGTCGTCGCAGGCGAGCGACGCGACGAGCGCGCCGTTGGAGGCGTTCATCTGGGCCAGCAGCTCGTCGGTGGTGTCCACCACGACGATGGTGTCGACCGGGCCGAACGGCTCGGCGTGCATGAGGCGGGACCGGCCGGGCGGGGCCAGCAGCACGGCCGGTGCGACGTACGCGGACGTGTCCTGCCCGTCCAGGAACGGTGCGCCGTCGAGCTTGCCGCGGTGCAGCGGCACGGCGCCGCCGCGTACCGCCTCGTCGACCTTGCGCCGCAGCTCGTCGGCCTTCGCCCCGCTGATCAGCGGCCCGAAGTCCAGCTCGGGCAGCGGGTCGCCGGCCGACCAGTCGTCGCCGACGGCGAGCGGGTGCCCGAACCGGATCGACCGGACCACAGGCAGGTACATGTCGAGGAACTCGTCGACCAGGTCGCGCTGGACCACGAACCGGGGGTACGCGGTGCAGCGCTGCTTGCCGTACTCGAAGCCCTTGCGCAGGTGGGCGGCGAGCGAGTCCCACTGGGAGAAGTTCCAGATGCCCCAGGCGTTGAGGCCCTCCTGCTCGATGAAGTGCCGCTTGTCGCAGTCGAGCAGCGCGGCGGCGACCTTGCCGCCGTTGGAGCGCCCGCCGACGAACGCCACCGCGCCGATCTCCGGTGCGCGGACGAGCACCTCGGACAGTTCCTCGCCGCTGCCGGACAGCAGCGTGGCGGGCAGCCCGGCGCGGCGCATCAGCGCGTGCGCGACGGTGAGGCAGACCGCGCCGCCCTGCGACGGGGTCTTGGCGATCACCGCGTTGCCGGCGAGCAGCTGCACCAGCTCGGCGTGCACGAGCACGCTCATCGGGTAGTTCCAGGAGGCGATGTTGCTGACCGGGCCGGGCAGCGGCTCCCGCCCGTCGGCGAGCATCCGCTCGATCTCCTGCGCGTACCAGCGCACGCCGTCCAGCGCGCGGTCCACGTCGGCGCAGGCCAGGCGCCACGGCTTGCCGATCTCCCAGACCAGCAGCAGGGCGAGCAGGTCGCGGTGTGCGGTGAGCGCGTCGAGGGCGTCGGTGACCCGGGCGACGCGCTCGGCCAGCGGGGTCTGTGCCCACTCCCGGTGCGCGTCGGCGGCGTGGGCGACGGCGGCGCGGGCCGTCTCGGCGTCGAGCCGGGCGAGGTTCACCAGCACCGTGTTGTCCACCGGGGTCCGTACGGCGGTGGGCGTGCCGAGCGCGCGCCAGTCGCCCTGGACGAGGTTGTGCAGCGTCGTGGTGCCGTCGGGGCCGGTGCCGAACGCCTCGGGTGTGGCGGCCACCGCCCGGGCGAGGGTGTCGGACCAGGAGGTGCCCTCGGCGAGTCGTAGAGCCATCGCGATCTCCTCAGTGTCGTCCGGGGAGCGGCGGCGTCGATGGCACCGCAGGTGAGGCGTACTGTCCCGCGGGCCGGAGCGGCCGGGCAACCGTACGCTCGTATGCCAGGACGGCCGCGCCGCCGACGACAGCCCGGCGGCTGCATTCACCACCGTGACGATGCCGCTGAGCTGGGACCGAATACGCTCTATATCGACAAATATCGATGGTGTGATCCAGCTCCCGATGGTTACCCGTGAGTACGCCCGGGCGGCCCGGATCAGCGCGCTCTTCCCCTGTGATGAACGGCGCATTACATTGTCGATTGTCCATGGGAGCGCTCCCGAACCTCTCAGGGACACCCCACCACCACCGCCACGCGGCAGCCGGAGCCCTGCGATACCGTCCCCGCTCCGGCTGCCGCCCGGCGCCAGCCACAGGAGCTCGCCATGCCCCGTCCGATTCCGCCGCCGGGAGGCCGGTCCCGGCTCCGCCGGCTGTTCGCCGCCGGCGCCGCGCTGGCCGTCGGCCTGGCCACGGCCGCCGCCGCCCCGCCACCCGCGTCCGCCTCCGCCGCACAGGCCGCGCCCGCGTTCAACTACGCCGAGGCGTTGCAGAAGTCGCTGTTCTTCTACGAGGCGCAGCAGTCGGGCCGCAAGCCCTCCTGGAACCGGGTCTCCTGGCGCGGCGACTCGGCGCTCACCGACGGCGCCGACGTCGGCGTCGACCTCACCGGCGGCTGGTACGACGCCGGCGACCACGTGAAGTTCGGCTTCCCGATGGCGTTCAGCGCCACCATGCTGGCGTGGGGCGCGGTCGAGTACCGCGACGGGTACGTCGCCTCCGGCCAGCTCACCCACCTGCTGAACAACCTGCGCTTCGTCAACGACTACTTCGTCAAGGCGCACTCCGCCCCGAACGTCCTCTACGGACAGGTCGGCAAGGGCGACGACGACCACAAGTGGTGGGGTCCGGCCGAGGTGATGCCGATGGCGCGGCCCGCGTACAAGATCGACGCGAGCTGTGGCGGCGCGGACCTGGCGGGGGAGACGGCGGCCGCGATGGCCGCCTCGTCCATGGTGTTCCGGTCCACCGACGCGGCCTACGCGGACAAGCTGCTCGGCCACGCCAAGCAGCTCTACGCGTTCGCCGACACCGTGCGGAAGAACTACCACGAGTGCATCACCGACGCGACGAG
Source organism: Micromonospora sp. CNZ296 (assembly GCF_007827635.1). Taxonomy (NCBI): domain Bacteria; kingdom Bacillati; phylum Actinomycetota; class Actinomycetes; order Micromonosporales; family Micromonosporaceae; genus Micromonospora; species Micromonospora sp. CNZ296. Next base: position 83,045 of record NZ_VISW01000012.1, on the reverse strand, counting down.
CTTCTACAAGTCGTGGAGCGGCTACCAGGACGAACTGGTCTGGGGCGCGATCTGGCTGTACCGGGCCACCGGCGACGCCACCTACCTCGCCAAGGCCGAGAGCGAGTACGACAAGCTCGGCACCGAGCCGCAGTCCACCACCCGCTCCTACAAGTGGACCATCGCCTGGGACAACAAGCAGTTCGGCGCGTACGTGCTGCTGGCGAACCTCACCGGCAAGCAGAAGTACGTCGACGACGCCAACCGGTGGCTCGACTACTGGACGGTGGGCGTCAACGGTCAGCGGGTGCCGTACTCGCCGGGCGGGATGGCGGTGCTCGACTCGTGGGGCGCGCTGCGGTACGCCTCCAACACCGCGTTCGCCGCGCTCGTCTACAGCGACAGGACCACGGACACCACCCGTAAGGCGCGCTACCACGACTTCGCGGTCCGGCAGATCAACTACGCGCTCGGCGACAACCCGCGCAACTCCAGCTACCAGATCGGCTTCGGCACCAACTCGCCGCGCAACCCGCACCACCGCACCGCGCACGGCTCCTGGTGGGACAGCCAGACCGTGCCCACCGAGACCCGGCACGTGCTCTACGGCGCGCTGGTCGGCGGCCCGTCCTCGGCCAACGACGCATACACCGACAGCCGGTCGGACTACGTGATGAACGAGGTCGCCACCGACTACAACGCCGGCTTCACCTCCGCGCTGGCCCGGCTCACGAACGAGTACGGCGGCAGCCCGCGCGCCGGTTTCCCGTCCGCCGAGACGCCCGACCTGGACGAGCTGACAGTGGAGACCACTGTGATGCAGGCCGAGCCGCGCGCCACCGGGCTCAAGGCGATCATCTACAACAAGTCGGCGTTCCCGGCCCGGGCGCTGACGACCGGAAAGTTCCGGTACTTCTTCCGGCCCGACGGCACCGGACCGGTCACCGTCACGCCCGGCTACACCCAGGGCTGCCCGTCGCCGTCGACGGCGAAGCAGTTCTCCGGCGACATCTGGTACGTCGAGGTCGACTGCACCGGCTACACCATCGCTCCGGCCGGGCAGTCGCAGCACCGGATGGAGGTCCAGTTCAAGATCGGGGTGCCGGAGGGCGGCACCTGGGATCCGGCGAACGACCCGTCCTACCAGGCCACCGCGGGGCCGAACCGGAAGGTGCCGCTCTACTCCGGTGGCGTCCGCGTCTGGGGCGAGGAGCCCGGCCCGGTCACCCCTGACACCACCGCGCCCACAGTGCCCGGCACGCCCGTCGCGTCCGCCGTCACGTCGAGCGGGCTCACGCTGACCTGGGCCGCGTCCACCGACACCGGCGGCAGCGGCCTGGCCGGGTACGAGATCACCCAGTCGCAGACCGGAAGCGACGCGCTGGTGCTGCGGACCGCCACCACAAACACGCTCGCGGTGACCGGGCTGGCCCCGGAACGGACGTACCAGTTCACAGTGCGGGCGCTCGACGGTGCCGGCAACCGCTCGGCGGCGTCGGCGGCGCTGGCCGTCACCACGCCGGCCGGCCCGGCGCCGGACACCACACCGCCGACCGCGCCGGGCGCGCCCACCGCCTCCGCGGTCGGCCCGACCGGCCTGACGCTGACCTGGGGCCCGTCCACCGACGCGGTGGGCGTCACCGGGTACCGCGTCTACCGCGGCGGGAACGTCCTGGTCGGCTCCGCCACCGGCACCACGCTGGCGGTGACCGGGCTGACCGCCTCCACCACGTACACGTTCACAGTGGTGGCGGTGGACGCGGCCGGCAACGTCTCGCCCGCGTCGCCCGGCGTCACGGTGACCACCACGGCCCCGCCCGCCGGCGGCTCCTGCGCGGTGACCTGGACGGCGAACACCTGGGACACCGGGTTCACCGCGAACATCACTGTCGCCAACACCGGCACCACGGCGATCAACGGCTGGACGCTGGCGTTCACCTTCGGCAACAGCGGCCAGAAGGTCGGGCAGGCCTGGTCGGCGAACGTGACGCAGACCGGCACGGCGGTGACCGCGTCGAACCTGTCCTACAACGGGACGCTGGCGCCGGGCGCGTCGACGAGCTTCGGCTTCAACGGCACCCACACCGGCGCCAACCCGAGGCCCACCGCGTTCACGCTGAACGGCTCCGCCTGCACCGTCTCCTGACCGCCGAGGCGGCGTGGCGTGGCCGGTACCGCACCCCGGGTGACCGGCCACGCCACGCCATGCCTCGCGCGACCAAAAACGTTCCGAAACTTTTCCGAAACACCATTGTCCCCGCCGATGCGCGATGGAAGCATCGACGGAGCTAGATACCCCAATCGAGACGTCCAGTCGTTCCGCCCCGACGGCCTGGGTGTTGGCCAGTAAGGAGGCCAAGATGGCAATGAGCCCATCCGTTCATCGCGGCGGGAGTCGACGACGGCGATCACCGGCCGTCCGGGCGCTGCTCGCCGGCGCGGTCAGCGCCGTGACGGTGGCAGCCGTCGCGGTGATGATGCCGTCGGCGAACGCCGCCGCGTCCACGCTGGGCGCCGCCGCCACGCAGTCGGGCCGGTACTTCGGCACCGCCATCGCGGCGGGCCGGCTCGGCGACTCGACGTACAGCACGATCGCCGGACGTGAGTTCAACATGATCACCGCCGAGAACGAGATGAAGCCGGACGCGACCCAGCCCCAGCGGGGCCAGTTCAACTTCAACTCCGGTGACCAGATCTACAACTGGGCGACCCAGCGCGGCTTGAAGGTCCGTGGCCACACGCTGGCGTGGCACGCGCAGCAGCCGGGCTGGATGCAGAGCCTGAGCGGCAGCAACCTGCGTCAGGCGATGGTCGACCACATCAACGGCGTGATGGGCCACTACCGGGGCAAGCTGGCCGCGTGGGACGTGGTGAACGAGGCGTTCAACGAGGACGGCAGCCGCCGCCAGTCGAACCTGCAGGGCACCGGTAACGACTGGATCGAGGTGGCGTTCCGTACCGCTCGGGCGGCGGATCCGTCGGTGAAGCTCTGCTACAACGACTACAACATCGAGAACTGGTCGTACGGCAAGACGCAGGGCGTCTACAACATGATCCGGGACTTCAAGTCCCGTGGTGTGCCGATCGACTGCGTGGGGTTGCAGACGCACTTCACCGGCGGCAGCTCGCTGCCGGGCAACTTCCAGACCACGCTGTCGAGCTTCGCCGCGCTCGGCGTCGACGTGGCGCTGACCGAGGTCGACGTCACCAACTCGTCGACCAGCCAGTACGCCGGGCTGACCCAGGCGTGCATGAACGTGCCGCGCTGCATCGGCATCACGGTGTGGGGCGTGCGCGACAGCGACTCGTGGCGCTCAGGCGAGAACCCGCTGCTGTTCGACGGCGGCGGCAACAAGAAGGCCGCGTATACCTCGGTCCTCAACGCCCTCAACGCGGCCGCCCCGACCTCGGGGCCGACCACGACCCCGACCACGGCACCGCCGCCCAGCGGTGGCGCCGGCCGGATCATCGGAGCCCAGTCGGGCCGGTGCGTCGACGTACCGAACGCCACCCAGACCAACGGCACCCGGGTCCAGCTCTGGGACTGCAACGGTCAGTCGAACCAGCAGTGGACGTACACGTCGAACAAGCAGTTGATGGTCTACGGCACCAAGTGCCTCGACGCGAACGGCGCGGCCACCGGCAACGGCACCGGAATCATCATCTGGGACTGCAACGGCCAGTCGAACCAGCAGTGGAACATCAACTCCAACGGCACCATCAGCGGCGTGCAGTCCGGGCGCTGCCTGGACGTCTGGGGCACCGGCAACGGCCAGCAGATCCAGCTGTACGACTGCCACGGGCAGACCAACCAGCAGTGGCGGACCGACTTCGGTGGCGGGACCACGCCGCCCCCGAGCACGCCGCCCCCGACCACGACGCCGCCGCCGGGCGGCTGCGCGCTCCCGTCGACCTACCGGTGGTCGTCGACCGGGCCGCTGGCCAACCCGCAGAACGGCTGGGTCTCGCTCAAGGACTTCACGAACGTCGTCTACAACGGCAAGCACCTGGTCTACGGGTCGTACGTCAACAGCAGCGGCCAGTACAGCTCGATGAACTTCAGCCTGTTCACGAACTGGTCCGACATGGCCTCGGCCGGCCAGAACGGAATGAGCCAGGGCACCGTGGCGCCCACCCTGCTGTACTTCGCCCCGAAGAACATCTGGGTGCTGGCGTACCAGTGGGGACCGACCTCGTTCAGCTACAAGACGTCGAGCGACCCGACGAACGCCAACGGCTGGTCCTCGGCGCAGACGCTCTCCACCGCCACCCTGCCCGACGCCCCGTACGGCGTCATCGACCAGACGCTCATCGGCGACGACCAGAACATGTACCTGTTCTTCGCCGGTGACAACGGCAAGATCTACCGGTCGAGCATGCCGCTGGGGAACTTCCCGGGCAGCTTCGGCTCGAACTACACGACGATCATGACCGACTCGACGAACAACCTGTTCGAGGGCGTCGAGGTCTACAAGGTGGCGGGCCAGAACCAGTACCTCATGATCGTCGAGGCGATCGGGAGCCAGGGACGCTACTTCCGGTCGTTCACGTCGAACAGCCTGAGCGGCTCGTGGACCCCGCAGGCCGCCAGCGAGAGCAACCCCTTCGCCGGCAAGGCCAACAGCGGCGCGACGTGGACCAACGACATCAGCCACGGTGACCTGGTCCGCACCAACCCCGACCAGACCAAGACCGTCGACGCCTGCAACCTCCAGTTCCTGTACCAGGGCAAGAACCCCAGTGCGGGAGGCGACTACAACCTGCTGCCGTGGCGGCCGGGTGTGCTGACCCTCCAGCGCTAGGCGCCACACCGTAAGAGGAAGGCGTGCCCGGCACCCGTGCGGTGCCGGGCACGCCCTTTCCGGTGGGCCGGCCCGGCCGGCGGGCGGACGGCGCCGACCCGGGGCAAGCTGAGTCGGTGGAGCGCATGCTGCTGACCGTCGGGCACGGGGCCGCCCACCGGGACCAGCTCGGGGACCTGCTGGCCGGCGCGGCTGTCACCCTGATCGTGGACGTGCGCCGCTACCCGGCCAGCCGGACCAACCCGGACGTCCGCCGCGAGGCCCTGGAGCACTGGCTGCCCGAACGTGGCATCGGCTACCGCTGGGAACCGCGCCTCGGCGGCCGCCGGCACGTCCGCGCCGGCGAGCCGGAACCGGACACCTGGTGGACGGTCGCGGCCTTCCGGGCGTACGCCGCGTACACCCGCACGCCCGACTTCGACGCGGCACTCGACGAGGTGCTGGCCGACGCCGCCCGGGAGACCACAGCCGTGATGTGCAGCGAGAGCGTCTGGTGGCGCTGCCACCGGCGGCTGATCGCCGACGTCGCCGTGCTCGGCCGCGGAGTGCCGGTGTCGCACCTCATGCCGGACGGCCGGCTCAGCCCGCACCGGCCCGCCGAGGGCGCCCGCCGGCTGCCCGACGGGCACCTGCTCTGGGCCGGCTGACTCAGCCGGCCAGGTCCTCGGCGAGCAGGTCCATCAGCAGCGCGTCGTGCCAGCGCCCGTCCGCGCCGCGCTCGTAGCGGCGCATGATGCCCACCGGACGGAACCCCACCTTCGCGTACGCCCGGATCGCCGCCGTGTTCGCCGCCGCCGGGTCGATGGTGAACCGGTGGTGGCCGTACTCGTCGATCAGGTGCCGGACCAGCGTGCGGATCGCGTCGCCGCCCAGCCCCGAGCCGCGTACCGCCGGGTCGAGGAAGACGTCCAGGCTGGCGTGGCGGTAGTCCGGGTCGGTCTCGGCGTACCACTGGATCGCGCCGACCAGCTTGCCGTCGTGCTCGACGGCGTAGATCGTCACCGAGTCGTCGGCCAGGTCCGCCCGGACCGACGCGGCCAGGTCGTCACCGCCGCGCCACCAGCGGCGCACCTCGGGGGTGGCCCGGATCGCGGCCAGGGCGGGCACGTCGGCGTCGGTCACCGGCCGCAGCGTCACCGCCCGCCCGCGCAGCACGCCTCAGCCCCGCCGCTCGCCGTGCTCGACGCAGACCGCCGACCAGCCGGACGGCACGACCTGCACCTTCATCCGCCGCCGGCAGGACGCGCACCAGCGCGGCGGTTCCCACGCGCGGGCCGCCTCGCACGCCGGGTGCGGCCCGGCCGCCACCGACTCGCCGCACCTGTCGCACCAGAGCGCGGCGGGGGCCGCCGTGGCGGGGGAGGATTCGGTCACCGCTGCCTCACAGGGTCGCCGAGAGCGCCTTCACCGGCATCTTCAGGTCTTCCAGCAGCTTCAGGTCGGCCGTGGCGGGCCGCCCCAGCGTGGTCAGGTAGTTGCCGACGATCACCGCGTTGATGCCGCCCAGCAGACCGTCGCGGGTGCCGAGGTCACCGAGGGTCAGCTCGCGGCCGCCCGCGTACCGCAGGATGGTGCGCGGCATGGCCAGCCGGAACGCGGCGATGGCGCGCAGCGCGTCCTTGCCCTCCACCACCGGGCGGTCACCCAGCGGCGTGCCGGGGCGCGGGTTGAGGAAGTTCAGCGGCACCTCGTGCGGGTCCAGCTCGGCGAGCTGCGCGGCGAACTCGGCCCGCTGCTCGACCGTCTCGCCGAGGCCGAGGATGCCGCCGCAGCAGACCTCCATGCCGGACTCGCGGACCATCCGCAGCGTCTCCCAGCGCTCCTCCCACGAGTGCGTGGTGACCACGTTCGGGAAGTAGGAGCGGCAGGTCTCCAGGTTGTGGTTGTAGCGGTGCACGCCCATCTCGACCAGCTCGTCGACCTGCTCCTTGGTGAGCATGCCGAGCGAGGCGGCGACCTGGATGTCGACAGCGGCGCGGATGGCGGCGACGCCCTCGCGCATCTGCTTCATCAGCCGGGCGTCCGGGCCGCGCACGGCGGCCACGATGCAGAACTCGGTCGCCCCGGTCGCGGCGGTCTGCTTCGCGGCCTCGACCAGCGCCGGGATGTCCAGCCAGACCGAGCGCACCGGCGAGGTGAACAGACCGGACTGCGAGCAGAAGTGGCAGTCCTCCGGGCAGCCGCCGGTCTTCAGCGAGACGATGCCCTCGACCTCGACCTCCGGACCGCACCAGCGCATCCGGACCTCGTGGGCGAGCTGGAGCGCGGCGGGCAGGTGCTCGTCGGGAAGGTTCAGCACCGCGAGGACACCGGCCTCGTCGAGGCCGACGCCGTTGCCCAGCACCCGCTCCCGGGCCTGGTCGAGGATCTCTGGCATGGCTCGTAACCTAACAGGCCACCGTGAGCGCGGGAAACCACCGCCGCCGGCCCTCCGGCGAGCCGGGACCGCGCCACGCCGGGGCCGCCGGGGCGGGTGGTAACTTCGCCCCGCGGAAGCGCCCGGCGGGGGGCGTGAAGTCGGCGGGAGGGGACGGCACGGTGGCGGACTGGCTGGCGGCCCTGGACCGCCGCGCCGAGCTGCGGGCCCGGGCGGGGCTGACCCGCACGCTGCGCCCCCGCGCCGCCGACGACGCCGTGGTCGACCTGGCCGGAAACGACTACCTCGGCCTGGCCACCCACCCGGAGGTCACCGCCGCCGCAGCAGAGGCCCTGTCCGCGTACGGGCTGGGCGCCACCGGGTCGCGTCTGGTGCGCGGGTCCACCGACGCGCACCACGCGCTGGAGGACGACCTGGCCGGCTGGCTCGGCGTCGACCGGGCGCTGGTGTTCTCCTCCGGATACCTGGCCAACCTCGCCGCCGTCCGGGGACTGACCCAGCCGCGGACGCTGCTCGTCTCCGACGCCCACAACCACGCCTCGCTGATCGACGGCTGCCGGATCTCCGGCGCCGAGACGCTCGTGACCCCGCACGCCGACGTCGCAGCGGTGGCCGCGGCGCTCGCCGCCGCGCCGGGCCGCCCGGCGGTGGTGGTGACCGAGTCGGTCTTCTCCGTCGACGGCGACCTGGCCCCGCTCGCGGAGCTGCACGCGGTGGCCCGCCGCCACGGCGCGCTGCTGCTCGTCGACGACGCGCACGCGCTCGGCGTCACCGGCCCGGCCGGAGCCGGCGGGGTCGCCGCCGCCGGGCTCGCCGGCGCGCCCGACGTGGTGGTCACCGCGACGCTGTCCAAGGCGCTCGGTGGGGCCGGCGGCGTGGTCGCCGGGCCGGCCGAGTTCGTCCGCCACCTGGTGGAGACCGGCCGCACGTTCATCTTCGACACCGCGCCGCCGCCCGCGGTGGTGGCCGGGGTCCGCGCCGCGGTGCGCCTGGCCCGCGACGGCGACGCGCTGCGCGCCGAGCTGGCCGACCGGGTCGCCGCGGCGGTGCGCCGGCTCGGCGCGGCCGGGCTGTCCGTGTCCGCCCCGGACGGCGCCGTGATCTCGGTGACCGCGCCCGGCCCGCAGGAGGCGACCGCCTGGGCCGCCGCCTGCCGGGAACAGGGTGTGGCGGTCGGCTGCTTCCGTCCCCCGTCCACGCCGGACAGCCGCTCCCGGCTGCGGCTCACCGTCAGCGCCGGGGTGGACCGGGCCGGCTTCGACCGGGCCCTGGACGTGATCGTGGAGTGTGCGCCATGAGCCTCGGCGACGCCTGGACCGGGCCGGTGCTGGTGACCGGCACCGACACCGAGGTCGGCAAGACAGTGGTGACCGCCGCCGTCGCCGCCGCCGCGCAGGCGGCCGGCCTGCGGGTCGCGGTGGTCAAGCCCGGCCAGACGGGTACGGCGACGGGAGAGCCCGGCGACGTCGACTCGGTGACCCGGCTGGCCGCCCCGCTGACCGGCCGGACGCTGGCGAGCTACCCCGATCCGCTGGCCCCGCTGGCCGCGGCCCGGGTGGCGGAGCTGCCGCCGCTGGAGCTGTACAACGCGGTCGACGCGATCCGCGAGGAGGCGGACAAGCACGATCTGGTGCTCGTCGAGGGCGCGGGCGGGCTGCTCGTACCGATGGGGTTGCGCCCGTCCGGCGAGCCGTGGACGGTGGCCGATCTGGCGGTGTCGCTCGGCGCGCCCGCGGTGGTGGTGGCGCGGGCCGGGCTCGGCACGCTCAACCACACCGCGCTGACGCTGGAGGCGCTGGAGCGGCGGGCCGTCCCGGCCGGCGTGGTGATCGGGGCCTGGCCGACCGAACCGGAACTGGTGCACTGGCTCAACCTGTCCGAGTTGCTGCCGAACCTGCTCGGCGCGGTACCGGCCGGCGCGGGCGGGATGGACCCGGGCGTGTTCCGCCGGTCCGCGCCCGGCTGGCTCACCCCCGCCCTGTACGGCGTGCTCGACGACTGGCGGGCCTGGGCCGAGGAGTAAGGAAGGGCCCCTTCTTAACGCCTCCGGTAGAGGAAGGGCCCCCTGTTAACACCCGCAGGGCTCAGGCGCGGCGGACCACGAACGCGTCCGGCATCCGGAAGGTGAGGTTGTCCGGGCACCACGGTGGACGGACGACCGTCACGTCGTCGAGCAGCGTGGCGGCCTCGGCGACCACCACCGCGGCCTCCATCCGGGCCAGCTGAGCGCCGACGCAGCGGTGCGGCCCGGCGCCGAACGCCAGGTGCCGCCGCGAGCCGGGCTGCCCGGGGCGGAACTCGCCCGGCGCGTCCACCACGGCCGGGTCGCGGCCGGCGCGGGCCAGCCACGCCACGATGCTGGTGCCCGCCGGTACGGGCACCTCGCCGAGCGTGGTGTCGACTGCCGCCACCCGCCGCCAGGTGACGATCGGCGGCTCCAGCCGCAGCCCCTCCTCGACCACGTCGTCCGCGCCGATCTCACCGGCGCGCAGCCCGGCCCGTACCGCCGGTTCGCCGGACAGCCGGTGCAGCAGCAGGGTGAGGAACTGCGAGGTGGTCTCCTGGCCGGCGACCAGCAGGAAGAACAGCGCCCCGACGACCACGTCGGGGGAGTGCCCCGCCTCGCGGAGCCGCGCGGCGAGCCCGCCCCCGGTGGCGGCGAACTCCCGCAGCACGGTGTGGAACCGGCCCACCTCGGCGGCGAGCGCCAGCTGCCGGGACTCGTCAAGCGGCGCCCAGAACAGCTCCAGCGCGGCCCGGGCGAAGTCCTTCACCGCGCCGACCGGGGCGTCCGGCAGCTCGACCAGCCGGGCCAGCACCAGCAGCGGCAGGTCGGCGGCGAGACCCGCGTACAGGTCGACCGGGCGGCCCGCGTCCAGCGCCGCCGCCAGGCCCGCCACCCGCTCCCGGACCAGCCCGGTCAGCCACCGGCGCTGGGCGTCCACCCGGTGCGGGTGCAGCGCGTCGGCCACGATGCCGCGGATCTCCGGGTGGCTCGCGCCGCCGTTGTTCGCCAGCGTCGGCGGCAGCCGGAACCGGTGCCCGGCGAGTACCCGCAGCGCGGCCACCGGGATCGGGGTGACCGCGTCGAGCGCGTTGTCCGGCCGGAACGTCACCGGGTCGGTGAGCAGCCTGCGTACGAGCGCGTGCCGGGTCACCACCAGGTGCGGCACGCCGACGTGGTCGACAACGGTGGCCGCGTCGGGCCACGGCCCGTCGACGGACTCCCCCCAGCCCTGGAACAGCACGCGGTAACGCTAGCGGCGGGCGCCGGGCGGGTTCGGGTCCAGCTCCCAGACGGTGGTGTGCTTCACCCGTACGCTCTCCAGCGCCTCCGACACCGGCACGTCGTACGCGGCCAGCTCGTGGAAGCGCTCGCGGGGCAGGAACGCCCGGCCCGGATCGCCCACCAGCACCCGGGCGCCGGAACGGGCGGCCCGGAGCAGGAAGCGCAGCATCCGGCGGGCCATCGCCTCGCTGTAGAAGACGTCCCCGGCCAGCACCACCTCGGCGTCGCCCGCGTCGGAGTCGAGGATGTCGCCGAGTTCGGCGTCGACGCGTACCCCGTTGGCCTCGGCATTGAGCGCGACGGCGGCCACGGCCCGCTCGTCCACCTCGACCGCCCGGACGGCGGCGGCGCCGGCGCGGGCGGCGGCGACGGCGACCAGGCCGGAGCCGGAGGCCAGGTCGAGCACCCGGCGGCCGGCGACCACGTCGGGGTGGTCGGTGACGTAACGGGCCAGGCCCTGCCCGCCGGCCCAGGCGAACGCCCAGAACGGCGGCGGCTGGGAGCTGCGGAACTCGCCCTCGGTCAGCTCCCACAGGCCGATCGGCTCGTCGGCCTGGTGCAGCAGCACCTCGGGTACGAACGCCACGGGGGCGAGGCGGGCGTGCAGCCGGACGAACGCGGCGGACAGCTCGGACATCGGAGAATTGTGTCCCACCCGGGTTCCGGAACCGATCCCGGGCGTGTCGCGGCGAGGTCGTGACCGGTTCACCACGCTCGGTGAAATGACCCCCGCGTTGTGGCGTTGGATGCGAACACGCCCGTCTACCGGCGTGCCCGGCGCGCTCCTAGCGTTGCCTGTGGACACGACCGAGGGTGAGGAGGCGTGGTGAGCGGCTGGCGGCATGCGCTGCGGATCGGACTGGTACTGACCTTCGTGGCCGGGACCGGGTACGGCGGAGCCCTGCCGGCGCGGGCGGCGGCGGCCTTCTCCACCGAGTTGAGCGGTCTGCCGGACGAGTTCACCGCCGGGAACCGGGTGGAGACGCTGTCCGCCGTGGTGTCCCGCTCCGACGGGGGCGGCTGTGTCAAGGTGCGCTGGTCGATGCTGGTGCGGGTGCAGGGCCTGCGGCTGGACCAGCTCAAGGTGGACCGGGTGGAGGACAGCGGATCGTTCCCGCTGGAGATCCGCACCGAGGGAGACACCGCCCGGCTCACCGACCGGCAGCTGGACCCGGGTGTGCTCTGTCCCGGCCGTACCGTGACCGCCCGCTACCGGGTGGCGTTCGCCGAGGACGTCGGGCGTGGCCGGGTGAGTTTCGCCGCCGAGGCGTACGACCCGCAGTTGCGGCTGCTGGCCCGGCGGACAGCCTCCCGTGAGGTGGTGGGGGAGGAGGCGGCCGAGCCGACGCCCTCGCCGACCAGCGCGGAGCCCACACCGAGCGACGAGCCGTCCTCCGAGGCGCCCGACGAGGAGCCGACTGACGAGCCGACCGACGCCGCGGTGGTGGAACCGCCGGCGCCCGGTGGCGTGGCCGGGCGGCCGGTGGCGGACAGCGGCGGATTCGGCCTGGTGCAGGCCGCGTTCCTGCTCGGCGGGTTGCTGCTGTTCCTCGGCGCCGGGCTGCTGCTGCGGATGCGCCGCCTGCTGCGCCCGTCCGCGCAGACCGAACCGGAGACGCTCCCGCCCCCCTTCGAACGCCCCCGCCCTCGCTGGCACTGACCCGCCGGCGGGTGGGGTCAGTCGAGCTGGCTGGGTTCCAGGCCCAGCTCCCGGGCGGCCACCAGGCGGATCCACTCGGCGATCTGCCGGCGGGTGATCACCCGCTCGTGCACCGCGAGCTGGACCGCCAGCCCGTCCATCACCGCGCTGATCCGCCAGGCCGCGCCGGCCGGGTCGGGGCAGTCGAACGTGCCTTCGGCGACCCCGTCGCTGATCACCGCGGCCAGGTCCTGCCGCCACCGCAGGTCGAGGCGGCGGGAGAGCTTCTCCAGCTCCGGCGTACGCAGCGACTCCGCCCAGCCGTCGATCCACATGGACCAGGAGGTGGCCCGGCCGGTCGGCGCGTAGAGGCGCAGCATCCGGCGCAGCTTCGCCAGCGGCGGGGCGGAGGAGCGCAGCACCGCGTCGAGACGGGCCAGGTCCTGCTCGACCGCGTACGCGAAGGCCTGCGCGAGCAGCCGGTCCTTGGTCGCGAAGTGGTAGAAGACGAGCGCCTGGCTGACCCCGGCGGCCTCGGCCACGTCCGCGGTGCGGGTGTTGGCGAGCCCTCGTTCCGCGATCACCTCGCAGGCCGTACGCAGCAGCGCGTCCAGGCGGATCTCGGCGGCTCGTCTCGTCACGGCGTTACGGTAACCCATCCCTCTGACCACAGGGAGTTACCGAAGCGGCCGGTCGGCGGCGGGACAGTCGGATGCCGGACACTCGACTCGCCGAGCGGATTCCGCAGGTCGCGGCCCTGCCCGCGGGCCTTCGACGGCAGCCACCCAGGCTCCTAGGAAGCCCGCGCCACGAGGCGCCGGCAACATCCGGACGCGCCGGAAGGGCCCCCGAGTTGGCAACCGTTCCCGGGCTCGGCTAAAGTTCTCATCCGTCACCGGATAACACCGGGGGCGTGCGGACGTAGCGCAGCTGGTAGCGCATCACCTTGCCAAGGTGAGGGTCGCGGGTTCGAATCCCGTCGTCCGCTCGGAGATGCCGCCACGCAGTTCGGGGGCAACCTCGGTGGAGTGGCCGAGAGGCGAGGCAACGGCCTGCAAAGCCGTGTACACGGGTTCAAATCCCGTCTCCACCTCGCAGTAGACGAGGGCGATTGGCGCAGTGGGAGCGCGCTTCCTTGACACGGAAGAGGTCACTGGTTCAAACCCAGTATCGCCCACCAGCGGAAAGGCCGTGCCGATCACTCGGCACGGCCTTTCTCGTCGTCATCGATCAGTCCAGTGCCGCGCCGCTGGCCATTGCCGCGGCCGGATCGCCCCACCCAGACTGGCCCGGTGGACGATCAGCAGACCCGAGCCCGGCAGTTCCGTGCCCTGCACCTGCCCGGTGAGCCACTGATCCTGGTCAACGCCTGGGACGCGCTGAGCGCCCGGATCGTCGCCGCAGCCGGCGCCCGCGCGGTCGCGACCACGAGCGCCGGGGTCGCGTGGAGCCGCGGCGCCCCGGACGGCGACGCGCTCGCCCGGGACACCGCCGTCGACGTGATCCGCCGGGTGGCAGACGCGGTCCGCGTGCCGGTCACCGCCGACATCGAATCCGGGTACGGCGACAGCCCCGCCGAGGTCGCCGAGACGGTCACCGCGGTGCTCGCCGCCGGGGCCGTCGGTGTCAACGTGGAGGACTCCCGGCACGACGGCGGAGGCCCGCTGCGCCCGGTCGACGAGCAGGTCGCCCGGCTCGCCGCGATCCGGGCCGCCGCCGACCGCGCCGGCATCCCGCTGTACGTCAACGCGCGGGTGGACACCTGTCTGCGCCGGGCCGGTGGCGTACCCGAGACTGTCGCGCGCGCCGAGGCGTACCTGGCGGCCGGCGCGGACGGGATCTTCGTACCCGGAACCGTGGAACCGGAGACGGTGGCCGCGCTGGCGGCGGCGATCCCGGCGCCGCTGAACGTGCTGGCCGGGCCGGGCGCGCCGCCGGTCGCCGAACTGGCGCGGCTCGGCGTGGCCCGGGTGAGCATCGGACCGGCGGTGGCCGAGGCCGCGTACGCGGTGGCCCAGCGGGCGGCGGCGGAGGTGCTCGGCGCCGGGACGTACGACGCGCTCGCCGGCGGGCTCGACTTCGACGCGTTGAACGAGCTGATGCGGAGCTGACCCGGACGGCACTCCGCGCGCCGCCACCGACCGCGGGCGGCCCTGGCAGAGCGGGCCGGCCGGATCGAGTGATCCGGCCGGCCCGATCCGGGACCGATCAGCTCCGTCGGCCCCGGTCACTGTCACATCGGCGGGGCGACGTCCCGGCGCTCCTCGACCCGGCGGTACTCCACCGGCTGCTCGGCGGTGGTCGTGACCACCTGGCGACGGCGGCCCCAGACCAGCGTGGTCATGATGAGGCCGAGGACGCCGGCCGCCATCAGGATCCAGCCGACGACGTCGAGGTCGACCCCGCCGACGCTGGCGTTGAGCGCGAACGTGAGGATCGCGCCGACCGCGATCAGGAAAATGCTCGTACCGATACCCACGACAGCCTCCTTCGGGGGGATGGTTGTGCTGTCACCGGCCTCAGTACCCCGGCGGCGAGCAGCGCAACCACACGGCCACCGGGCGCGGCGGGGGTCTGCCGCACGGCGATCTTGGCATCGGGTAGAGTTCACCCCGTCGCCGGCGCGAACCGGCGGCACGCGGACGTAGCGCAGCTGGTAGCGCATCACCTTGCCAAGGTGAGGGTCGCGGGTTCGAATCCCGTCGTCCGCTCGCGATTGCCCGGGCGATTGGCGCAGTGGGAGCGCGCTTCCTTGACACGGAAGAGGTCACTGGTTCAAACCCAGTATCGCCCACCGAGAGTCACCCTCCCCGCCCGCCGGTGCCGCCGGTCGATCGGCGGACGTATCCCCTCGGACGGTTCGTACCGGCCACATCGGTCACCCGGCTCCACCGTGCGGGTTATTCAGCCGTTGCCACCACGCGTGTCACTGTGATGCCCGATACGCAGGGAGGCGGTCACATGCACATGATCGAGCGGGGACGGTGGCGGCGGACGGCCGCCCGGTTAGGGGTGGCGACTGTCGTCGCGGCTGCCGGGGTGACGGTCTCGGCCGCGCCCGCGCAGGCCACCGCGACACGGACGGTGGCGTTCTTCAGCATGGACGAGCCGACATCGTCGACGGTGCTGACCGACTACAGCGGCAACGGCCGCCACGGCACGATCGGCGGCGAGGTGGTCACCGGCGCGCTCTACGCCGGGGCGACCGGCCACCGCTTCGCCACCCACCTGCCCACCGACAAGGAGTACGTCCCGGGCCACGTCGACCTGGTGCCGCACAGCACCGACTTCAACCCGGACGCCGGGGACTTCTCGGTGACCATCCGCTACCGGACCACGTACTCCTTCGGGAACATCCTCCAGAAGGGACAGGGCAACACGGCCGGCGGCTACTGGAAGTTCGAGGCCCCGAACGGTAAGCCGAAGTGCCTGTTCCGGGGCGCGGACGGCGCCTCCCGGACCGGCTACACGGACGTGCCGATCTCCGACGGCCAGTGGCACACGGTCACCTGCAACCGCACCTCCGCGTACGTGGAGATGTACGTCGACGGCGTGCGGACCAGCCGCCTCAACGGGCCGACC
The DNA here is from genome assembly GCF_007827635.1 of Micromonospora sp. CNZ296. Classification (NCBI taxonomy): domain Bacteria; kingdom Bacillati; phylum Actinomycetota; class Actinomycetes; order Micromonosporales; family Micromonosporaceae; genus Micromonospora; species Micromonospora sp. CNZ296. The sequence continues at coordinate 67,377 of NZ_VISW01000012.1, read as the reverse complement.
GGCACCATCGCCAACACCTGGCCGCTGTCCGTGGGTGGCAAGAGCCAGTGCGACGGTACGAAGGTCACCTGCGACTACTTCGCCGGCGACATCGACTACGTGAAGATCCTGAAGGGATCGGGCGGCCCGGCCAACCAGGCGCCGGTGGCAGCGCTGACACCCACCTGCTCCGGGCTGGTGTGCACGTTCTCCGGCGCGGCCTCCACCGACGCCGACGGCGCGATCCAGGACCACAGCTGGGCCTTCGGCGACGGTGACACCACGGGCACCGCCTCCGTACCGACCACGTCGCACACGTACGCGGCTGCCGGCACCTACCCGGTCACGCTCACCGTCACCGACGACCGGGGCGCCACCGGCACCGCGACAGTCGACGTGACGGTGGCGCCCGTACCGGAGCGGATCTCGTTCGTCGGCCAGGCCACCGCGAACGCCAACTGGACCAGTCACACGGTCACCGTCCCGGCGGGCGTGCAGGCCGGTGACATGCTGCTGCTCGTGCTCAGCCAGAACACGCACACCGGCACCGGTGAGCCGACCGGGGTGACCGGCTGGACCAGGCTCGACCGCCTCGACGGTGGCTTCGCCACCACCACCGCCTGGTGGAAGACCGCGAGCGCGGGTGACGCCGGCACTGCGGTCCGGGTGACACTGGACAGCCAGGCTAAGGGCAACCTGGTGCTGGCCGCGTACCGGGGGGTGGCACCGGGAGGGCCGGTCTTCGCCAGGGCCACCGACCCGGCGAGCACCGCCACCCGGATCACCCCCTACGCGCCGGTGACCGCCGCGCAGAGCTGGGCCGTGTCGTACTGGCTGCACGGCGACAGCACCTCCACCGCGCTCACCCCGCCGTCCGGCGTGGCGGTGCGCAGCAACACCTCGCAGACCGGCGGCGGCCGGGTGACCGGCCTGCTCGCCGACTCGGCGAGCAGCGTGCCGACCGGCAGCTACGGCGGACTCACCGCCACGGGCGCCGCGGCCAGCACGACCACCACCACGTGGACGTTCGTCCTGCCCCCGGCCTGACCCATCGGGTACGCGAAAAGGCCGGCACCCCGTTGGTTCGGGGTGCCGGCCTTCAGCTTGGTCTCACTTGTTCTCTCAGCTGTTCCAGTGCTGGGCGACGAGGTCGGCGGCCTGCTGCTCCCACTGGGCGTAGTGGTCCGGGTAGGCCGACACCTGGACGGTCTGGGCGGCCTTGGTCAGCGGCATGTCCTGCCAGCCGTCGACCTGCTTCAGACCCTTTAGGAACGCCGTCGTGGAGTACTCCGGGTCGGTGATCTGCTCCACCGTTCCCCAACCACTGGACGGGCGCTGCTGGAACAGGCCCTGCGAGTCATGATCGTTACGGTCACCGAGGTGGCCGAGGTTCTCCAGCTTCGACTCCTGCAACGCCGTAGCGATCGACACGACCGCGGCACGCTCGTCCATACCGGCCTTCTTCGTCGCCGCAATGATCGCCTTCACATTGGCAGTCTGCTCGTCGTTCAGGTCGATACGCGACTGCTCACCCTGCACACCATGCGGGATCAGCTTGTCACCCTGCACCGTCACCGCAACCGGCTTGGTGTGGGTGGTGTCCGCCGCGTGCGCAGCCACCGGACCGGCGAACACGCCACCGGTGAAAGCCAGACCAGCAACACCCAGAATGCTCTTACGCAGAATCGTGTTCATCAGAAGTGCTCCATTCGGGGGTCGACGCACCCCGCGGGGGACGGGGATGCGTGGGCACCGTCAGGCGCTCAAAAAAGTCTTGGGGGATCCGGCTGCTCGCGAGGGCAGGGGGTACCTTGTCGCGGCGCCGGAAGCATGTTCAACGACCCGCCACCCGCCATCATTCCCGGGGGCGCGCCATACGCCACCGCAGAGCAGGCGCGGGGGTTCACGTCGTCGGAACCGTGTTCAACGACCAGCCGGCCAGGATGATTCCCCGCGGCTCACGTCGCCGGAACCGTACTCAACGACCAGCGGCCCGGGGTGATTCCCGAGGCCTTGCAGATTGCCACCCCACTCGCGGGGCGAGCCTTGCTCGGTCGTTCACCCGGTTACAACGCCACCCACCCGCCAGCGATTCCACTCCCAGAGTGCCACCCACCACCCCCGAACCGGACACCCCCGCCCACACCGGCACGACACTCCCGCGCCCCGCACCCGCGATGCACCCCCGGAACCTCCCACCAGCACACCCAGCCCGCCGTACCGCCCCCTGCACCCGCCGCACCCCCTGCACCGGCCACAACCGCAGGCCCTCCGCCCCGTCGATCATGAAGTTAGCGGCGACAAACCGGACACGGAATGCCGTCAACCTCATGATCGACGCGTCCGGGCAGGGCTGGCCGGGGGCGGGAGCGAAGCGCCGGTGATCACCCGCGCGATCTTGCAGTTCGAGCCCTTCAGGTGCCCTATTCGCGAGGTTTGCGGGGTACGAAAGTGCAAGATCGCGGGCTGCTCGGGAGAAGGTTCGTGCCCGGTGCTGTCCGGAGTCTTTTGCGCCCTCGCCCATCACCGTCGATCTTGGAGTTGTGGCGCCTTTAATGCCCGGTAAGCGCGGTTCGCGAGGTGCCACAACTCCAAGATCGGCGGGTCATGTCCGGTGCGGACGAGGGCGGCGGGGCCCGGGGAGGGACGGGAGGTCGGGTTCTGCCGTTGGCAGATCTGCTGACTGTGAACTTGGTGCCTGCCGGGTGGTGCTGGGCGGCAGGCTGGGACCTATGCGACTCCTGATGCTTGGCGGTACGGGCTTTGTCGGCGGTGCGGTCGTGGCCGAGGCGGTACGCCGCGACTGGCAGGTGACCGTGTTCAACCGGGGTGTGCACGGGCGGGTGCCGGACGGCGTACACCGGTTGCGGGGCGACCGGACCGCGCCGGACGGGCTGGCCGCGCTCACCGGCGGCGAGTGGGACCTGGTGGTGGACACCTGGGACGGCGCGCCCCGCGCGGTACGGGACGCCGCGCTGGCGCTCGCCGACGCGGTGCCGCACTACGTCTACGTGTCCAGCGGATCGGTGTACGCGCCACCCGTCGCGCCCGGCAGCGGCGAGGAGGCGCCCACAGTGCCGGCCGACGCGGACGGAGACGACGGTGACTACCCGGCGAACAAGGCCGGCGGGGAACTCGCCGCGACGCGGGTGTTCGGCGACCGGGCGCTGCTGGCGCGCGCCGGGCTGATCCTGGGGCCGGGGGAGGACATCGGGCGGCTGCCGTGGTGGCTGAACCGGGTCGCCCGGGGCGGGGACGTGCTGGCGCCGGGGCCGCGTGACCTGCCCATCCAGTACGTGGACGTCCGGGACCTGGCGACCTGGCTGCTGGACCGGGGCGCCGAGGGCGTCGGCGGGGCGTACAACGTGGTGGGTCGCACCGGGCACGCGACGATGGGTGACCTGCTCGACGCGGCGGTGGCGGTGACCGGGTCGGACGCGACGCTGCGGTGGACGGCGCCGGAGCCGATCCTGGCGGCCGGGGTGGAGCCGTGGAACGACCTGCCGGTGTGGATTCCGCGCGGGCACGAGTACCGGTGGTTGCAGGAGCGGGACGTGGAACGCGCGTACGCGGCGGGGCTGGTCTGCCGGCCGGTGACCGAGACGGTCGCCGACACCTGGCGGTGGCTGCGCGAGGTGGGGCGCGTGCCGGACCGGGCGGGGCGGCCGGCGCGCGCACCGGTCGGCCTGGCGCCGGAGCGGGAGGCCGCCCTGCTGGCCGCGCTCCCGGCCTGACCCCGAGAGGCAGGGCCGCGCTCCCGGCCTGACCTGCGGAGGGTACGGGTCAGGCCGGCACGACCGGCAGGTCGAGCACCTCCTCGACCGGGCGACGCGGGGTGGCGCGGCCCGGCTGGCCGTACCCGATCCGCATCACCATCTGCGGGGTGCCGAATCGGCCCAGCGACATCCGCAGCGCCTCGCGTGCGGCGGGCACCTCGATCGGCTGGGACAGCATCGACACGCTCAGCCCGGCGTCGGTGGCGGTGAGCAGTACGCGTTGCAGCGCCTGCCCGGCCAGGATCTGGTCGGCCGAGGTGTTGCCGGCCGAGCCGAGCACCGCGACCAGCGGCTCCGGCTCGAAGTCGCGGCCGGGGGCGCGGTTGCGTCCGCCGAAGCCGCGCTGGGGCAGCAGGTCCTGCGGTTCGCTCTGCGGTCCGCCGGCGCCGGAGGGCACGCCGTCGGGGGCCGGCTCGGAGCGGATCCACTCGGCCCGTTCGGCCACGTACGCGGGGTCGCGTTCCAGCACGCGGTGGGCGCTGCGGGCGACCTCGGCGACCGCGTTGACGGCGCTGGTACCGATCACGAGTTCCAGCCAGCACTGTTCGGCGCGGGCCGCCTCGCCGAGCCGCCAGCGGGCCTCGGCCGGCACCGGGTCGGGCCAGAACGGCGCGCGGTTGCTGAACCGGTGGCCGATCGCCCCGTACAGGCTCTGCTCGACCGGGGTGGGACGGCGCGGCACGTCCGGCACCAGCCGGGCCACGACGTCCGGGTCGGCGGGGTACGGGCGCAGCCGTACCGTGGCCGGGGTGCCCGCCACGGCGAGCGCCAGGCGCAGGTTGAACAGGGCCGCACCGGCGGCGATGCGCGCGCCCCAGCCGGTCGGGTCGGTGGCGGGCAGGCCGCGCAGCGGGTCGACGGACACCTCGATGCCGCCGTCGACGAGCCGGAACCGCCACGGCTGGGTGTTGTGCAGTGACGGGGCCCGGACCGCGTCGGCGACCGCGGCCCGCAGTTGCTCGGCGGTGTATTCGGTCGTCATGGTGGTGCTCCCTCTCGTGCGGCGCCGGCTCCCCCGGCCGGGTACACCACTACGGTGCGTCAGGGGGCGGCGCGGTGAGCAGGGCCGGAGGTCCCCACCTGGGCCCGGCCGTCGGTCCCGGCCGGCGCGGGCAGGACGGGACTTTCGACCCGTGCTACGAGGGCGGGAAAGCGGGTAGAAAGGACTGATGATCCGGGTGTTCCTGCTCGACGACCACGAGGTCGTCCGTCGTGGCCTTGCCGACCTGCTCCAGAGCAGCGGCGACATCGAGGTGGTCGGCGAGTCCGGCCTGGCCCAGGAGGCGGCGCGTCGCATCCCGGCGCTGCGCCCCGACGTGGCGATCCTCGACGCCAGGCTGCCCGACGGCAACGGCATCGACGTGTGCCGGGACGTCCGCGCGGTGGACTCCTCGATCAAGGGGCTGATCCTCACCTCGTACGAGGACGACGAGGCGCTGTTCGCGGCGATCATGGCGGGCGCCGCCGGGTACGTGCTCAAGCAGATCCGCGGCACCGACCTGGTGGACGCGGTCCGCCGGGTGGCGGCCGGGCAGTCGCTGCTCGACCCGGCGATCACCACCCGTGTGCTGGAGCGCATCCGCAGCGGCGTGGAGCAGCCGCGGGAGCTGAAGTCGCTCACCGAGCAGGAGCGGCGGATCCTGGAGTACGTGGCGGAGGGGCTCACCAACCGGGAGATCGCCGGGAAGATGTTCCTGGCCGAGAAGACGGTGAAGAACTACGTCTCCAGCGTGCTCGCCAAGCTCGGGCTGGAGCGGCGTACCCAGGCGGCGGTGCTGGCCACCCGGCTGCTCGGCAAGAACACCTGACAGCTGTCAGTCGAGCGGGACGCTCCAGCGCACCTCGGTGCCGCGCGGCTCGGCCCGGCGCAGTGAGAACTCGCCGCCCAGCCGCTCGGCCCGTTCCCGCAGGTTGACCAGGCCGCTGCGGGCCGCCTCCGGGTCGCAGCCGACGCCGTCGTCGGTGACGGTGATCTCGACGCGGCCGGAGTCGACGCGGACGCGCACCGACACCCGGTCGGCCTGCGCGTGGCGTACCGCGTTGGAGAGCGCCTCGCGCAGCACGGCGGTGAGTTCGGGGCGCAGGTCGTCCGGGACGGCGCTGTCGATCGGGCCGATCAGTTCCAGCTCGGGGCGGTAGCCGAGCGACTCGGCGGCCACCTCGATCGCCTCGCGGATCTCGGTGCGCAGCGCCGCGCTCATCGGGGTGCGCAGCTCGAAGATGGTGCGGCGGATGTCGCGGATGGTGGCGTCGAGGTCGTCGACGGCCTGGTTGATCCGCTTGGCGGCCTCGGGGCGGGCGTTCATCGCGCCGCTCTGCAGTTGCAGGCCGGTGGCGAACAGCCGCTGGATCACCACGTCGTGCAGGTCACGGGCGATGCGTTCGCGGTCCTCCAGGACCACCAGCAGTTCCCGCTCCTCCTGGCCGCGGGCGCGTTCCATGGCGAGCGCGGCCTGCCCGGCGAAGCTGGCGAGCAGCGCGAGGTCGTCGTCGGCGGCGGGCCCGTGGTCGGGCCGGTAGCCGATCACCAGGACACCGTGCAGCGTGTCCGCGGCGGCGAGCGGGGACACCACGGCGGGCCCGGCGACCACCGGCCGGGGCCAGGGCGCCGCGGCGGCGAGGTCCTCGACCTGGTCGTGGCGGCTCTGCGTGACGGACGCGGCGAAGCTGGTCTCGGCGGCCGGCAGCACCGCGCCGACCAGTTCCCGGGTGACCGGGTCGGCGCCGTCGACGACCTCGACGGTGAACTGCGCCTCGTCCTCGTCGTAGAGCAGCACCAGGGCCAGTTCGGCTTCGGCGACCTCACGGGCGCGGCGCGCCACGAGCGTCAGCGCGTCGGTACGGCGTACCTCACCGAGCAGCACCGAGGTGATCTCCGCGGCGGCCGCCAGCCAGCGTTCCCGCCGGTGCGCCAGCGCGTAGAGGCGGGCGTTCTCGATCGCCACGCCGGCCGCGGCGGCCAGCGCCACCACGATCTCCTCGTCGTCCTCGGTGAACTCGGCCGCGCCCTGCTTCTCGGCCAGGTAGAGGTTGCCCCAGACGTGGTCGCGGATGCGCACCGGAACGCCGAGGAAGCTGTGCATCGGCGGGTGGTTCGGCGGGAAGCCGTACGAGTTGGGGTGCTTGGTGATGTCCGGCATGCGGACCGGCTTCGGGTCGTCGATGAGCAGGCCGAGCACGCCCCGCCCGTGCGGCAGCTCGCCGATCTTCGCGTGCAGCTCGGGGCTGATGCCGTGGACGATGAAGTCGTGCAGCATCCGGTCGGGCCCGATCACGCCGAGCGCGCCGTAGCGGGCACCGGCCAGCTCGCACGCCGACTGCACGATCCGTTGCAGCGTGCTGCGCAGGTCGAGGTCGGACCCGATGCCGACGACCGCGTCCAGCAGTGCCCGGAGCCGCTCGCGGCTGGTCACCACCTCGCCGACGCGGTCGAGCATCTCCTGGAGCAGTTCGTCCAGGCGGACGCGGGACAGCGGGGTCAGCCCGAGCGACGGTGTGAGGTGCTCGTGCCGGGACTGGGGTGCGGCGGCCACCCGGCGATGGTATCGCCCGGTGGCCGCCGTGATCGAGACCGGTCAGGCGAGACGGTCGCGGACCGCCGAGGTGTCGACTGTCTGCGCGACGTCCAGCCGGGGCGTGTGCGGGGGGCCGGCGTGCGTCGGGTCGGCCAGGCCGAGCCGCATGCTGATGTACGGGAACCCCAGGCCGGAGAGCATCTGCCGCAGCACCTCGCGGGTGCTCTCGACCTCCACCACACCGGACAGCGGCACCAGCGACACCCCGTGCCGGGTGGCGGTGAGCCAGGCGGCGGAGAGCGCCTCGCCGGCGCGCAGCCAGCTCATCGTCTCGTCGTCGGAGCCCCACAGGATCCCGTAGACGGCGGCCTTGTCGTGGCCGGGTCCGATCGGCAGCGAGCCGGCGCGGCCGAAGTCGCGGGCCGGAACGGTCGTCTGCGGGGCCTGGTCGGGCAGCACCTCCGGCGGCAGCCCGGTGCCGGTGCCGGCCCGGCTGATCCAGTACGCCAGTTCCTCGCGCAGGTCCGGGCTGTCGGCCTCGACGGCGGCGGCCTGCTGGGCGGCGCTGGCGAGCTGGATCTTCTGGGTGTCGTCGAGCAGTTGCAGGTTCACCCCCTCCAGCGTGGCGGCCCGGTCGATGTCGTTCAGCGCGGCGGTGGGGATCGGCTCGTCGCTGACCGGCCGCCGGTCGGTGTGCCGCACCTGCATGCACTGCACGACGCGCATGGCGTCGGGGTCGGCGCCGGTGTGCTCGAGGCTGGTGAGCCGGGCCAGCAGGTCGGGTTCCTTCGGGTCGGGCAGCCGTTCCACCACCGGGGTCCAGCCCTCGGCGGCCAGCGCCACCCGGGCGTGGTGCAGCGCGGCGCCGCAGCTCACCACCAGCAGGTGCCCTTCCGGGTCCATGGCGCTGAGGTGCCGTTCGCGGACCACCCGCAGCTCCAGCGCGTCGGGCAGGACCGTCCAGTGCCACGGCTGCGTGTTGTGCACCGAGGGGGCGTGGCCGGCCATTCCGGCGGCCTCCGCGAGCGCGGTGGTCAACGGGCGATCGCCGGCCGGCGTCTCGTGGCTCATCGTCACGACCTTTCCTGTTTTCCCCATCGTGCCCCACGCCCGGGACGCCCGGGTGGGGATGCCGCTCCATCCTCGGGCATGCCCGGCCGCCCCCGCAGGGGTCCTTCGCCCCCGGATTACCCGGGTCGCCCCGCCCGCCCCACGTCCGGGCTGAGACGATCCACACGTGGGAACCGAACCACGCGAGTGCGTACCCGAGCAGCCGGCCCGCGCCCGGCGGTGGGCCTGGGCCGAGTGGGCGCCGCTGGTGCTGCTCACAGTGGCCGTGCTGGCCGGCGCGGCGCTGTGGTTCGCCGGCGCGCACGACGCCGCCCGGCTGGTCTGGGCGGCGGTCACGGTGGTGGCCCTGGTGCCGGCGGCCTGGACGACGCTGCGCCAGCTGTGGCTGCGGCAGTTCGGGGTGGACGTCATCGCGGTGCTGGCGCTGCTCGGCGCGCTGCTGGTGCGGGAGTTCCTGGCCGGTGCGGTGATCGCGGTGATGGTCGCCACCGGGCGGGCGCTGGAGGAGTACGCCCAGCGCCGCGCCACCCGTGACCTGCGGGCGCTGCTGGAACGCGCGCCCCGGCAGGCGCGCCGGCGCACCCCGGACGGTGGGATCGAGGTGGTGCCGCTGGACCGCGTCGCGGTGGGGGACCGGCTGGTGGTCGGACCGGGCGACGTGGTGCCTGTGGACGGCGTGGTCGAGGAGTCCGCGACGCTGGACGAGTCGGTGGTCACAGGCGAGTCGCAGCTGGTCACCCGCGCGGCCGGGGAGGAGGTGGCCAGCGGCGTCGTCAACGCGGGCGCCGGCTTCGGGCTGCGGGCCCGCCGCAACGCGGCGGAGAGCACCTACGCCGGCATCGTCCGCCTGGCCGGCGAGGCCACCGCCCGCAAGGCCCCGATGGTACGGCTGGCCGACCGGTACGCCGCCGCGTTCGTACCGTTCACGCTGGTGCTGGCCGGGCTGGCGTGGCTGCTGTCCGGCGAGTTCACCAGGGCGGTGGCGGTGCTGGTGGTGGCCACCCCGTGCCCGCTGCTGCTGGCGACCCCGATCGCCGTGGTCTCAGGGCTGTCCCGGGTGGCCCGGCGCGGCGTCCTGGTCCGCGACGGCGGGTCGCTGGAACAGCTCGGCCGCGCCCGTACCCTCCTGCTCGACAAGACCGGCACGCTCACCGCCGGGCGGCCCCGGGCGGCCGAGGTGGTGGTGGCGCCGGGCGGCGACCGCGACGAGGTGCTGCGGCTGGCCGCCTCGGTCGAGCAGCTCTCCCCGCACGTGCTGGCCGCCGCGCTGGTGCGGCAGGCCCGCGAGCGGGGGCTGCCGCTGGCCGAGCCGACGCAGGTCACCGAGGAGCCGGGGCACGGGGTGAGCGGCCGCGTCGACGGGCGGATGGTGCACGTCGGTCAGCTCGCCGGGGAACCGCCGGAGTGGGCGGGCCGGCTCGGTGAACGCGCCGAACGGGCCGGGCGTTCCGCGGTCTGGGTCAGCGACGACCACGGGCCGCTCGGTGCGATCCTGCTGGAGGACCCGGTCCGCCCGGACGCCCGGCGGACCGTGCGGCGGCTGCGCGAGGCGGGCCTGGAGCGCCTGGTCATGGTGACCGGCGACCGCCCGGGCACGGCCCGGCAGGTGGCGCAGATCGTGGGCGTGGACGACGTGATCGCGCGGTGCTCGCCGCAGGAGAAGGCCGATCGGGTACGCCAGGAGTCGGCGCGCGCGGTGACTGTGATGGTCGGCGACGGCGTGAACGACGCGCCCGCGCTGGCCGAGGCGCACGTCGGCGTGGCGATGGGCGCGACCGGGGCGACCGCCTCGGCGGACGTGGCCGACGCGGTGCTCACCGTGGACCGGCTGGACCGGCTCGCCGACGCCGTCGAGATCGCCCGGTACGCCCGCCGCATCGCGGTGCAGAGCGCCACCGTCGGGATGGGGCTGGCGGTGCTGGCGATGCTGGTGGCCGCGGCGGGCCGGCTGCCCCCGGTGGCCGGCGCGTTCCTCCAGGAGGGCATCGACGTCCTGGTGATCCTCAACGCGTTGCGCGCGCTCGGCGGCGGCCTGCGGCGGCGGGACCTGCCGGCGCACACACGCGAGCTGCTCGACCGGTACGCGGGCGAGCACGGCGGCGTGCGCGACGTGCTGGCCCGGCTGCGGGACACCGCCGACATGGTGGCGACCCGCCCGGACGATCCGGCGTGCCTGCCGGCGCTGCGCGAGGTGCACCGGCGCCTGGTCGACGAGGTGCTGCCGCACGAGGCGGCCGAGGACCGGCAGCTCTACCCGGCGCTGGCCGGGCCGCTCGGCAGCGACGAGGCGACCTCCACGATGAGCCGGGCGCACGTGGAGATCGTGCGGCTGGTGGAGCGGATCGGCGGGCACCTCACGGCGCAGCCGGACGGCCGGCTGCGCCGTGACGAGGTGCCCGATCTGCTGGCCGCGCTCTACGGCCTGGACGCGGTGCTGCGCCTGCATCTGGCCCAGGAGGAGGAGGACTACTTCTCGCTCAACCCGGAGGAGGGCTCCACCGCGCCCGGCCGCTGAGTCAGCGCTCGCGTACCACAGCCACGGGGCAGTGCGAGTGCTGGATGAGTTGCTGGCTGACCGAGCCGAGCAGCATGCCGCGCAGGCCGCCCCGGCCCCGGCTGCCGACCACCACGAGTTGCGCCGACCGGCTCGCCTCCACCAGCAGCGCGGACGCGCTGCCGGGGACCGCCTCGATCTCGACCGGCACGTCGGGGAAGCTCTCCTGCCACGGCGCCAGCTCCGCCTCGGCGGCGGCCCGTTCGCTCGCGGCGACCTGCTCCGGGTCGAAGTCCGGCGGCACCCACCGGTCGCCCGGCGGCTCCCAGGCCCGTAGCACCCGCAGCGGCACGTCCCGCTGCGCGGCCCGCTCGACGGCGAAGCCGAGCGCCCGCAGCGCCGACTCCGAGCCGTCCGAGCCGACCACCACCGGCCCGGACGTGGCGGCCTGGCCGTCGCGGACCACCACCACCGGGCAGTGGGCGTGCGCGGCGACCGAGACCGCCGTGGAACCGGCGAGCAGCCCGCCGAAGCCGCCGTGGCCCCGGCTGCCGAGCACCAGCATCCCGGCGTCGGCGGACCGCTCCTGGAGCACCAGCGCGGGCGGGCCGTCGAACACCTCGCCGTGCACGGTCAGGCCCGGCCGCTCGGCGGCGGCGTCCGCCGCCGCCTTGCGGACCAGTTCGTCGACCTGCTGCCGGGCGGCCTCGTCCGGCCACACCCCCGGCGCCACGCCGGGACCGATCCAGCCGGTCACTGTCAGCCACTCGAAGACGTACGCCAGGCGTACCGGCCGACCCGACCGGCCCGCCTCGTCCAGCGCCCAGTTCAGGGCGACCGCCGCGTCGGCGGACCCGTCGTAGCCGACCAGGATCTCCTCGCCGCTCATTCCCCACTCCTCACGGCCGGATCGTTCTCGCGGATCCAGCGCCACTCGGCGACCCGGGGGTCGTCCTCGCCGTAGCGGCGGGTGTAGTCGCGGCAGGCCTGGCGGGCGTCCACCATGTCCTGGCGCAGGTGCGCGGCGCGCGACCGCAGCCCCGGCACCCGGTCGATCACGTCGATGACCAGGTGGAAGCGGTCCAGGTCGTTGAGCATCACCATGTCGAACGGCGTCGTGGTGGTGCCCTCCTCCTTGTAACCGCGCACGTGCAGGTTCTCGTGGTTGGTCCGGCGGTAGGTGAGCCGGTGGATCAGCCACGGGTACCCGTGGTACGCGAAGATCACCGGCTTGTCGCGGGTGAAGATGGTGTCGAACTCGTTGTCCGGCAGGCCGTGCGGGTGCTCCGACGGCGGTTGCAGGCGCATCAGGTCGACCACGTTGACGACCCGCACCTTCAGGTCCGGCAGGTGCCGGCGCAGCAGGTCGACGGCGGCGAGCGTCTCCAGCGTCGGCACGTCACCGGCGCAGGCGAGCACCACGTCCGGCTCGGTGCCGTCGTCGCTGCTGGCCCAGTCCCAGATGCCCAGGCCGCGGCGGCAGTGCTGGATCGCCTCGTCCATGGTCAGCCAGTTCGGCGCGGGCTGCTTGCCGGCCACCACCACGTTGATGTACTGCCGGCTGCGCAGGCAGTGATCCATCGTGGACAGCAGCGTGTTGCCGTCCGGCGGCAGGTAGACCCGGACCACCTCGGCCTTCTTGTTCACCACGTGGTCGATGAAGCCCGGATCCTGGTGCGAGAAGCCGTTGTGGTCCTGGCGCCACACGTGGCTGGACAGCAGGTAGTTCAGCGACGCCACCGGCTCCCGCCAGGGGATGTTCCGGGTCACCTTCAGCCACTTGGCGTGCTGGTTGACCATCGAGTCGACGATGTGGATGAACGCCTCGTAGCTGGTGAAGATGCCGTGCCGGCCGGTCAGCAGGTAGCCCTCCAGCCAGCCCTGGCACAGGTGCTCGGAGAGCACCTCCATCACCCGGCCGTCGGGGGAGAGGTGGTCGTCGCCGGGCACCTCGGCGCCCACGAACGCGCGGTCGGTCACCTCGAACGCCGCGCCGAGCCGGTTCGAGGCGACCTCGTCCGGGCCGAACAGGCGGAACGTCTCCGGGTTGCGGGCGATCACGTCCCGGACCCAGGGCCCGAGCACACCTGTCGCGCCGGCCATCGGCTCACCCGGCGTCGGTACGTCGACCGCGTAGTCGCGGAAGTCCGGCAGCTCCAGGTTGCGCAGCAGCCTGCCGCCGTTGGCGACCGGGTTGGCGCTCATCCGGTGGTCACCTGTGGGCGGCAGGTCGGCCACCTCGGCGACCGGGCCGCCGGTGGCGTCGAACAGCTCCTCCGGCCGGTAGCTGCGCAGCCAGCGCTCCAGCTCGGCCAGGTGCGCCGGGTTGTCCCGCACCTCGGAGATCGGCACCTGGTGGGCGCGGAACGTGCCCTCGACCTGCTTGCCGTCGACCCGGGACGGCCCGGTCCAGCCCTTCGGCGTCCGCAGGACGATCATCGGCCAGCGGGGACGCTCGACGTGCTCGCCGGAGCGGGCCCGGCGCTGGATCGCGGTGATCTCGTCGACCGCCCGGTCGAGCGTGGCGGCCAGCAGCTGGTGCACCGTCGCCGGGTCGTCGCCCTCGACCACGTACGGCTCGTAGCCGAAGCCGCGCATCATGTCCCGCAGGTCCTCGCGGGGGATCCGGTCCAGCACCGTCGGGTTGGCGATCTTGTAGCCGTTGAGGTGCAGGATCGGCAGCACCGCGCCGTCGCGGGCCGGGTTGAGGAACACGTTCGACAGCCAGCTTCCGGCCAGCGGACCGGTCTCCGCCTCGCCGTCGCCGATCACGCAGGCCACCAGCAGGTCCGGGTTGTCGAACGCGGCGCCGTACGCGTGGCTCAGCGCGTACCCCAACTCGCCGCCCTCGTGGATCGAACCCGGCACCTCCGGCGCCACGTGGCTCGGGATGCCGCCCGGGAAGGAGAACTGCCGGAACAGCCGCTGCATGCCGGTCTCGTCCCGGGGGATGTGGTGGTACAGCTCGCTGTAGGTGCCCTCCAGCCAGGTGTTCGCCACCAGCGCCGGGCCGCCGTGGCCGGGGCCGGTGACGAAGATGGCGGACAGGTCCCGGTTCACGATGACCCGGTTGAGGTGCGTGTAGAGCAGGTTGAGCCCGGGGCTGGTGCCCCAGTGGCCCAGCAGGCGCGGCTTGACGTGCTCGGGCTTGAGCGGTTCGCGCAGCAGCGGATTGTCGAGCAGATAGATCTGGCCGACGGTCAGGTAGTTCGCCGCACGCCAGTAGGCGTCCAGCCGGCGCAACTCGTCTTCGGTCAGGGGGCTGTGCAGGTTCACCGCGGTGTCCATGCTGCCTTAGCCTCTCGTGGCTCGGGGTCGGCTGCCACTCGGGGACCACATTTTCTTCCCCGGCGCGTCCAGCCTCGTCCCATCGGGGGTCGCCGGTCAGGGCCGTAGGTCCCGCCTCGCGCGGGCGTCATGACCCGTCCCCGGCGTCCGCGGGGATGCCCCGTACGACGATCAGCGGGGCCGGCGAGTGGTAGAGCAGGGACTGGCTGACCGCGCCCAGAGTGGACCCTACCGGCCCGTCTCCCCAGGCGGCCACCACCGCGAGCTGCGCGGCGCGGGACCGGTCGAGCAGGACGGACCTCGGCTCACCGTGGACGGTCTCGCAGCCGGCGGTGACCCGGGGATACCGCCGGGCCTGCCGGGTGACCGCCTCCTCCAGCCGCCCGTCGTCGCGGTCGCCGGACTCCGGCTCGATCACCCGGACGGCGAGCAGACGGGCGCCGCGGTGCTGCGCGCAGTCGAAGGCGTACGCGAGGGCGGCCTGCGAGCTGGGCGATCCGTCGAAGCCGACGAGCAGCGGCCCGGGCGGCGCCGGCTGGGTGCGCCCGACCAGCACCGGGCAACCCGCCCGGGCGGCCACGTCCACTGCCGGCGTGTCGGCCGGCACGCGGTCCGGGTGGGCGGACATGCCCCCGTCACCGAGCGCGATCATGAATGCGGTGTCGGCGACCCGCAGCAGCGCCTCGACCGGCGAGCCCTCGACGATCCGGCCGCTGACGGGCACCTCCGGCGCGCACTCGGCGACGACCTGTCCGGCGTGCTCCAGCACGTTCTCCGCGTCCGTGCGGGTGCCGCCGGCCGGGGCCGGGCCGGGCGTCGCGGCCCAGTTGAACGCGTGCAGCAGGTGCAGCGGCCGGTCGTGGGCGGCGGCCTCGGCGGCGGCCGTGCGGACCACCGTCAGATCGGCCTCGGACCGGCTGACTCCGACCACCACCGCGCCGTGGCTGGGTGCGGCCACCCCGGCTCACCTCCCGACCCCTGCTTTTCACCCACCGTAGTCGTGGGACCGGGTGCGCCGGAGCGGGTCGGCGGAACTGGCGGTCAGCGCGGGGCGGGCAGCGCCGGGTGGACGCGCAGCACGACGGCTGTGGCGTTGTCCTCGCCGCCCTCGTCCAGGCTGGCGGCGAGCAGGGCCTCGGCGGTGCGCGCCGGGTCGCGCCGCGCGGAGAGCAGGTCGCGCAGCCGGTGGTAGCCGAGCTGGTCGCTGATCCCGTCGGTGCACAGCAGCCAGGTGTCGCCCCGGCGCAGCGGCACGGCGAGCAGGTCCGGCTCGGGCCGGTCCGGGTGGCCGACGTAGCGCAGCAGCTGGTAGCGCGCCCGCGCCGCCTCCGGCGAGTCGGCCGGCCACCAGCCGTGCAGCAGGCCGAGCCAGGCCATGGTGTGGTCGACGGTGACCAGCTCCAGCAGACCGTCGCGCAGCCGGTACGCCCGCGAGTCGCCGAGCTGCACCAGCCAGCCCTGCTCGCCGTCCGGCTCGACCACGAGCGCGGTGAGCGTGCACCCGGTCAGGCCGGACTGCGCGGCGCCGGCCTGGCGTACCCGCCGTTGGGTCTCGGCCACGGCGGCCCGCAGCGCCGCGGCGCCGACGGCGGGCCAGCCGGCGCGGACCCGCGCGGTGAACGTCCGGGCCGCTGTCGTGCCCGCCACCCGGCTGCCCTCGCCGTCGCCCATCCCGTCGCAGATCACCGCGAGCGGCAGCTCGGGGTCGACGTGCAGCACGTCGTAGTTCTCCGGGTAGCGGTGCCCGACCACGCTGCCGCCGGCGATCTCCAGGGTGAGGCGGCCGGCGGTGAGCCGGCGCGCGGACTCGACCGGCCGGTCCAGCGGGCGGCGGCGGAACACCAGCGGACCGTAACACCGGGACGGGCCGGACAGCGGCAGGCCGGGTCGCCTGTCAACCAGGGTTGACGCGAGAGGTGTTGTCAACCTACATTGACAGCATGAGTCAAGCGACGGAACTCGCGGCGGCGGCCGGCAGCACCGACCCCAAGGTCGGCCTGCGCGCGGTGCTCGCCCTGCGCCGGCTGCTCGAACGGCTCGAGGTGATCCAGGTCGACAACGCCCGGCGACAGGGCTGGTCGTGGCAGGAGATCGCCGACGCCCTCGAGGTCAGCCGGCAGGCGGTCCACAAGAAGCACGCCGGGCGGCCGGCGGTGCGCGAGAGCTGGGAGGCGTGATGTTCGAACGATTCACCGACCGGGCCCGTGCCGTGGTGCACCACGCGCTCGACGAGGCCCGCGCCGAGGGGCGGCGGCCGGTCGGCACCGAGCACCTGCTGCTGGGCGTGCTCGCCGACCGCGACAGCCTGGCGGTACGGCTGCTCGCGGCCGGCGGCGTCGACGCCGAGGTTCTGCGCGCCGCGGTGGCCCGCCACACCGCCCAGGGCGTGGACGGTCTCGGCGCCGCGGACGCCGCGGCGCTGCGCGAGATCGGCATCGACCTCGCCGCGATAGTGGCCCGGATCGAGGAGTCCTTCGGCCCCGACGC
The DNA here is from genome assembly GCF_007827635.1 of Micromonospora sp. CNZ296. Lineage (NCBI taxonomy): Bacteria > Bacillati > Actinomycetota > Actinomycetes > Micromonosporales > Micromonosporaceae > Micromonospora > Micromonospora sp. CNZ296. Next base: position 50,767 of record NZ_VISW01000012.1, on the reverse strand, counting down.
GCTGCGCGAGGCGACCCCGCGCCCGCGCCGGTGGTGGCGTCGCGGGTCGCACCACGGCACGTTCTCGCCCCGCGCCAAGAAGGTGCTGGAGCTGTCGCTGCGCGAGGCGCTGCGGCTGCGCCACCGGCACATCGGCACCGAACACATCCTGCTCGGCCTGCTGCGCGAGGGCGGCGGCCCGGCCGCCGTGGTGCTCACCGAGGCCGGGGTGGACATCGACGACCTGCGGCGGCGCGTCGACGCGGCGCTGCGCGAGGCGGCCTGACCCGCACCCGGTTTTCAAACCTGTTTGCGGTTCTCGCAACGTCCCGCTCCGCCGGGTCGCCGTCACGCCCCGTGTCCTGCACACTGACGCCGTGGACGGTGCAGACGACAAGCGCCCGGTGAACGCGGAGAACCGCACCCCGCGCTCGGCAGTGGTGGTCAACCCGGTGAAGGTGGCCGACCTGGACGAGTTCCGCCGCACCGTGGACGGCGCGCTCGCCGCCGCCGGGTGGCCGGCCCCGACCTGGTACGAGACGACGGTCGAGGACCCGGGCCGCGGGCAGGCGGAACAGGCCGTGAAGGCGGGCGCGGAGGTCGTCTTCGCCTGCGGCGGCGACGGCACGGTGATGGCCTGCGTGACCGCGCTGGCCGGCACCGACGTGGCGCTCGCGGTGCTGCCCCAGGGCACCGGCAACCTGCTGGCCGCCAACCTGGGCCTCTCCGGTGACCTGGCCGCCGGGCTGGAGGTCGCCGTCGAGCGCGGGATGCGCCGCCTCGACGTCGGCGTGGTCGGCGACAAGTGCTTCGCGGTGATGGCCGGAATGGGCTTCGACGCCCAGATGCTCGACTCCACCTCGGAGACCACGAAGAAGCGGATCGGCTGGCCCGCGTACGTGGTGGGCGCCGCCCGCCACCTGCGCGACCGGCCGATGCGGGTCTCGGTGCGCATCGACGGCAAGCCGCCGCTGCGCCGCCGGGCCCGCTCGGTCCTGGTCGCCAACGTCGGGCGTCTCCAGGGCGGGGTACGCCTGCTCACCGAGGCCGAACCGGACGACGGCTGGCTCGATGTGGCGGTGCTGACGCCGCGTACGCTGCGCCACTGGCTCGCCATGGGCTGGGCGGTGCTGCGCCGCCGCGACAGGGTGCCGGGGATGGAGGTGTTCCGGGCCCGCTCGGTCGAGATCACCAGCACCCGGGCGCAGCCCCGGCAGCTGGACGGCGACCTGATCGAGCCGGGCCGGTCGCTGAAGGCCACCATCCGCCCCGAGTCGCTCTGGCTCTGCGTACCGCGCCCGCAGGAGCATCCCGACCTGGCGGTGGACGCCGACGCGGTCGGCGAGCGCGGTGAGCACCTGGTCGAGGAGGCCCGCCGTGAGTAGCACGAAGCTGGTCCCCGAGACCCGGCTGATGACCGAGGACCAGCTGTCCGCCGACGACGCCTGGCACACACTGCGCCGGCACGGCGGCTGGTGCCTGCTGCGGGACGCGTTCATCCGGTTCCGCTACGGCGACGGGTTCAGCCACTCGCGGGCGCTGGCGTTGCAGCTCTGCCTGGCCGTGGTGCCGTTCCTGATCGCGCTCACCGGCCTGATCACCGACCTGGGTGTGGACGAGGGCGGCAAGGTCGTCGCCGACACGGTGCTGGCCATCACGCCCGGCCAGAGCGAAGCGATGGTGCAGGACCTGCTGACCGACAGCGAGCGCACCGAGGACGCTGGCGAGCTGGCGCTGACCCTCGGTCTGCTCACCGGGCTGGTCGCGCTGACCACCACGATGGCGCAGATCGAGCGGGGCGCCAACCGGATCTACGGCGTCGAGCGGGACCGCCCGGCGCTGGCGAAGTACCTGCGCGCCGCGGTCCTCGCGGTGGTCGCCGGCGTACCCGCGCTTGCGGGCTTCCTGATCCTGGTCGGCGGCCGGGCGATGGGCGAGTCGGTACGGCGGCACTACGAGTGGGGCGACGTCGCCATGGCCGGGTGGGACGTGATCCGCTGGCCGCTGAGCCTCGGCCTCACCGTGCTGGCCGTCGCGGTGCTGTTCCGGCACGCCCCGCGACGCCGCCAGCCCGGCCTGTCCTGGCTCTTCTTCGGCGCGTCCATCGCCATCGCGATCTGGTGGCTGGCCAGCCTGCTGCTCGCCGCCTACGTGAAGTACAGCGGCGGATTCGGCCAGACCTACGGCGCGCTGACCGGCATGATGGCCCTGTTGCTCTGGGCCAACCTCACCGGGATCGCGCTGTTCGGCGGGCTGGCGTTCGCCGCGCAGCTCGAAGCGATGCGCATCGGGGTGGAGGAGCCCGCCCAGCCGGACCTGTGGGAGCCGGAGGCGCAGCGGGCGGAGCTGTTCGACACCGGTGAGATGACCTCGCTCTGACGCCACGCCGGTCCGGCGTGTACGGAACACGCCGATCGGGTACAGCGCGCCTCGCAGAAGAACGAGGGAGGTGCGGTGTGACCGCGGTCAAGGAAGCCGGGAGCCGGCCGCTCAGCCATTTCGCGGAGCGGAGCCTCGCGGGTCTGCTCGCCGTGGCCGGCGCGGGAGTCGGGTTCGGCGTGCTGCTCATGCTGGTCCGGTTCCGGTGGAGCCCGCTCTACCACGCCGACCACGAGACGGCCGAGTGGTTCAACAACCTCGTGGCCCCGCACGGCCCGCTGGTCACAGTGCTCCAGGCGATCACCGACCTGGGCGGGCGGCCGGTGCTGATCTGGCTGGTCACCATCGCGGTGGTGGGCCTGCTGATCCGCCGCCAGTCCCGGCTGGCGGTCTACCTGATCGTCACCGGCGCCGGCGGGCTGATCCTCGACCCGTCGCTCAAGGCGCTGGTCGGGCGGCTGCGCCCGGTGGTGGACGTGCCGATCGCCAGCGCACCGGGCAACAGCTTCCCCAGTGGTCACGCGCTCGGCTCGTTCGTCGCGTACGGGGCGCTGCTGCTGGTGTTCCTGCCGGCCATGTCGCCGCGCTGGCGCAAGCCCGCCATCGGCATCGCCGCCCTGCTGATCTTCCTGGTCGGGCTGACCCGGATCGCGCTGGGCGTGCACTTCGTGTCGGACGTGATCGGCGGCTGGCTGCTCGGCGCGGCCTGGCTGGGCGTCACCGCGTACGCCTTCCGGCTGTGGCGGCGCGAGCGCGGCCGGCCGGTGCCGCCGCTGCGCGAGGGCCTGGAGCCGGAGGCGGGCGAGGACCTGGCGCTCGCGCCGGACGAGGAGAAGGTGCTGGAGCACCCGCGCTCGGCGATCGCCGAGCTGCTGGTCGGCTGGGTGCTCGTCTTCGGGGTGCTCTACGCGTTCGGCATGTTCGTCAGCTACCACGCCAAGGGCACGTTCTTCGACTCGCTCGACACCGAGGTGCCGCGCTGGTTCGCCGAGCGGCACACCGACGCGCTCACGGAGCTGAGCTGGTGGTGGAGCAAGTTCGGCGACACCCACGCGATCCTGCTGGTGTCGCTGGTGTTCTGCCCGATCGTGCTGGCCGTGTGGCGGCGGTGGCGGCCGGTGCTGTACGTGGTGCTGGCGATGTTCGGCGAGCTGAGCCTGTTCCTGGCCAGCGCCCGGGTGGTGGACCGCCCCCGTCCGCCGGTGGAGAACCTGGACGGGCAGATGCCCACCTCGTCGTTCCCCTCCGGGCACATCGCGGCGACCATCTGCCTCTGGGTGGCCATGGCGGTCATCGTGTTCCCGCGTACCGACAGGTGGTGGCGGTGGCTGTTCGTGGGCCTGGCGGTGCTGATGCCGGTCGGCGTGGCCACCTCCCGGATGTACCGGGGCATGCACCACCCGACCGACTTCATGGGCGCGATCCTGCTCGGCGCGCTCTGGCTGTCGTTGCTGTACTGGGTGATCCGGCCCAACGCCGACGTGTACGAGGGCAACCGGCCGGCGATCGAGTCCGAACAGGTCGACGAGCTGGACGACGAGCTGGCCAAGGCCGCGCGGCCGGACTGAGCCGATGCTGCGGGTGATGACCTGGAACATCCGGACCGGCGGGCGGGACGGCGACGGCACCGACCGCCGGGACCGGATCGTCTCGGTCGTCACCGCCCAGCGCCCCGACGTGCTGGCCCTGCAGGAACTGCGCGGCATGGACGCCACGCTGGGCGGCCTGGCCGGGCGGCTGGGGATGACGCCGTACCTGGCCCGGTCCTGTTTCGGCCAGCCGGTGGCGGTGCTGGTCCGCCCGCCGCTGCGGGTGCTGCGCGCCGGCCGGGTCCGCCGCCCGTTCCACCACGCCGCCGCCCGGGTGCAGGTCGCCACCGGCGCGGGACCGCTCACCGTGTTCAGCACGCACCTGAACCCCTACTCGGGCGGGCGGCGGCGGATGGAGGCGGACTGGCTGGCCGCCGCGCTCCGGCGCACCGGGGGAGCGCTGGCCCTGCTCGCCGGGGACCTGAACACGCTGGAGCCCACAGCCGACCACACCGCCCGGCTGGCCGGGCTGGCCACGCCGTACCGGCGGCGGCACCTGCGCCGCGACGGCCGTACCGTGGACACCCGCGCGGTGGCCCGGCTGCTCGACGCCGGTCTGGTCGATCTGTGGCCGCGGTCCGGCGGCGACGAACCCGGCGGCCTGACCGTGCCGACCCGGCACGGCGGTGCCGAGTTCGCCGGGATGCGGCTGGACTACCTGCTCGCCACTCCGGCGCTGGCCGACCGGGTACGAGCGGTGCGGGTGGTCCGCGACGGTGACGCCGACTCGGCCTCGGACCACTATCCGGTGCTGGCCGAGGTGGACCTCACGGCCGGCTGAACGACCCCGCCAGGTCGGCCACCACGAAGGCCGCGAAGATCAGGATGACCGTCTCGCTGACCAGCCAGGAGTGCCTGTCGGTCCAGGAGCGGAAAGCGGGCAGCAGACGCTCCGCGCGCTCGCCGGACAGCAGCAGCGTGAGCAGCGGCAGGGCCAGCAGCAGCACGGTGAGCGCGACGAACGGCAGGAGATGCCACCACGGGCGGCCGTGCCCGGCCATGCTTCCCGCGACCGACGCCATGACCAGCTCGTCGCTCGGTACGGCGACGGCGAGCACCAGCCCCAGACCGAAGGCGTACGCGGGCCGGGGGTCCTGCAACCGGCGCAGCCACCCGGACGGCCGGTCGCGCCGCCGCCTGCGGAACGTGACCACCATGAGGACCGCCAGCAGGCCCAGCACGATCCAGTCGATGAGCCGCCGGCTGCCGCCTGCCCCGATGCCGTGCACGGCGGTGTGCCGCACCACCCGGAACGCCGCGTACCAGAGCGTCAGCGGCCCGAGGACGCCGACCGCCACACCGCTCAGGAAGGCCGCCGAGCTGCGCCGCGGGTGGCGGCCGGAGGCGAGGACGACGGCGCTGACGAGCTTCGACCCGGCGACCATCTCCAGCGCCAGCGGCAGCGCGGTCAGCAGGGGCATGCCCCATTCTGGTGTCGCCGTCGCGCGCGCCGGGCCGGGTTCTACAGGACCAGGTTGAGCAGCACTGTGAGCACCACCGAGGCGACGATCGAGAAGAGGATCATCAGCAGGCAGCCGAGCCCGCCCCCGGCGGGCCGGATCTCGGTGTTCCCGATACGCATGGCGTCAACTCCTCAGCGGGGGAGGTAGCGGTGCGGCGGTCACAGCTCGCGCAGCCGGGGCAGCAGTTCCTCCTGGGCCCAGTCGAGGAACATCGGCTGGGTGTCGCCGCCCACCTGGACCAGCGCGACGTGGGTGAAGCCGGCGTCGACGAACTTCTTGAACGCCTCGACGTGCCGGTCGGTGTCCGGGCCGCAGGAGATGCCCTCGGCCACGTCCTCCTCCCGGACGAACCGGGTGGCCGCCTCGAACGACTCCGGGCCGGGCAGGTCGGCGTTGACCTTCCAGCCCAGACCGAACCAGCGGAACTGGTCGTGCACGATCTTGCGGCACTCGTCCTCGTCCGGGCCGTAGCAGATGGCGACCTGCCCGTAGCGGGGGCGGCCCGCGCCGCCCGCCTCCTCGTACATGTCGATCAGGTGGGACAGCGGGTCGGTGGCGATCATGGCGTCGGCGTACTCGGCGGCCAGCGTGGCCGACTGCCGCCCGGACGCGGCCACCGCCATCGGCACCGGCCGCTCCGGCCGGTCCCAGACGTACGCGTCGGGCACGTCGAAGTGGTTGCCGGAGAACGTCAGCGTCTCGCCGTTGAGCAGTGGCCGGATGATCTGCAGCGCCTCCTCGAACATCTCGTGCCGCTGCTGCACGTGCGGCCACCCGCCCACCACGTGCTCGTTGAGGTTCTCCCCGGCGCCGAGACCGAGCGTGAACCGTCCGTCCGAGAGCACCCCGATGGTGCTGGCCTTCTGCGCCACCACCGCCGGGTGGTACCGCCGGATCGGGCAGGTCACGAACGACATCAGCTCGGCCCGGCTGGTGGCGTGGGCGACCGCGCCGAGCACCGACCAGGCGTACGGGGAGTGGCCCTGGGACTCCAGCCAGGGGTAGTAGTGGTCGGACATGACCAGATGGTCGAAGCCGGCGGCCTCGGCGCGTACGGCGTGGTCGACCAGTTGTTTCGGGCCGGCCTGCTCGCACATGAGGGTGTAACCGACGTTGACCATGGCACGTCTCCTTCCCGGGGCGGATCGTCCCCGGATACCCCGCCCGGCGGGGGTCAACCCTGCTGTCCGCTTCCCCGGTTGACGTGCCCCGGCTTCTTAACCGGTTCAGTCGAATTGCCGCGGTCGCACCTCGCCGCCTCCCGGCTTGCCCCGCTTAACCGGTTGCCTAATGCCTTCCATCGCCCTACGCTGATGCCTGCGTCCGTTCGGGAACCGGGCGGCGACTACCGGGCTCAGTCGCCACCACCTCGTCACCGTCACCGCACCCCCGCTCGGGCACGGGGGAGACCTTCCCCTGAGGACAGCCATGAAGAAACTGCTCTCCGTCGCGGGCGCCGCCCTGCTGACGGCCCTCGCCGCCGTCTTCGCCCTCGGGCAGCCGGCCCACGCCGCCACCGGGTTCTCCGTCTCCAACGGGCGGCTCTACGACGCCAACGGCGTCGAGTTCGTGATGCGCGGGGTCAACCACGCGCACACCTGGTACCCGCAGCAGACCAGCTCCTTCGCCAACATCAAGGCGCTCGGCGCGAACACCGTCCGGGTCGTCCTGTCCAGCGGCGACCGCTGGACGAAGAACAGCGCCGCCGACGTGGCGAACGTGATCTCGCTGTGCAAGGCCAACCGGATGATCTGCGTGCTGGAGGTGCACGACACCACCGGGTACGGCGAGGACGGTGCCGCCACCACGCTGGCGAAGGCCACCGACTACTGGCTGAGCATCGCCGACGTGCTCAAGGGCCAGGAGAAGTACGTCATCGTCAACATCGGCAACGAGCCGTTCGGCAACCAGGGCTACAGCGCCTGGACCACCGACACGTCGAACGCGATCAAGCGGCTGCGCGCCGCCGGCCTGACCCACACGATCATGGTGGACGCGCCGAACTGGGGCCAGGACTGGACGTTCACTATGCGCGACAACGCCGGCACCGTGTTCGCCGCCGACCCGCAGCGCAACACCGTCTTCTCCATCCACATGTACGGCGTGTTCGACACCGCCGCCGAGATCAGCGACTACCTGGGCCGGTTCCGTACCGCCGGGCTGCCCATCGTGGTCGGCGAGTTCGGCTTCAACCACTCCGACGGCAACCCGGACGAGGACGCCATCATGGCGTACGCCCAGGCCAACGGCATCGGCTACCTCGGCTGGTCGTGGAGCGGCAACGGCGGCGGCGTGGAGTACCTGGACATGACCACCGCGTTCAACCCGGCCCAGCTCACCAGCTGGGGTCAGCGGATCTTCAACGGCGCCAACGGCATCGCCGCCACGTCCCGCGAGGCGTCGGTGTACGCCGGCAGCACCCCGACCGCCAGCCCCACCGGCAGCCCGACCACCAGCCCGACGCCGACGAGCAGCCCCAGCCCGACCCCGCCGCCGACCACCACGCCCCCGCCGTCCGGTGGCTGCACCGCCACCTACACCGTCGCGAACTCGTGGCAGGGCGGCTTCCAGGGCGAGGTCAAGGTGACCGCCGGAGCCGCGGCGATCACCGGCTGGACGGTCCGCTGGACGTTCGCCAACGGCCAGTCCGTCACCCAGGCGTGGAACGCCAGCGTCAGCAACAGCGGGTCGGCGTACACCGCCCGCAACGTCGACTACAACGGCCGCCTCGGCGCCGGCGCGAGCACCAGCTTCGGCTTCATCGGCAGCTGGACCGGCACCAACTCCACTCCCGCGGTCACCTGCACCGCGAGCTGATTCACCGGGTGGCCGGGCCCGCGCGGGCCCGGCCACCGCTCTCCGGCATAGTGATCAAGGGGTTTGTGCCGCGTCCGGGCGCGGGTACAGACGCCACGCCCTTGATCGCGGGTCGAGGCGCGAGCGCGAGGGACCGGAGGCGACGTCATGAGCACGGGGACCAGGGGGCGACCGTCGGGGCTGGTGATCGGCTCGCTCGTGGCCGTCTCGTTCGGCACCGTGTTCGTGCTGGTCAACAGCGGTGGCCTGCCCGCGCCCTGGCCGCTCGTGGTGCGCGTGGCCGGCCTGCTGGTGGCCGCGCTGCTCCTGGTCACGCTGTTCCGGGTGGCCGGCCGGGAGACGCCCGCCCCGCAGCGGGAGGCCGCCGGGTTCATGGACCGCCGCTACTGGCTGGTGGTGGCGCTGGAGGCGGTCGCGCTCTTCGGTGGCCTGTCCGTGATCAACAACGTGCTGGACCGCCCCGCCGTGGCCGTCGCCTGGGTGGCGGTGGTCGTCGGCGTGCACTTCTTCGGCCTCGCCCACGTCTGGCGGATGCCGCTCTACCACTGGCTGGGCGCCGTGATGACAGCGCTCGGCCTGGCCGGGTTCCTCGCCCACGCGCTCGGCGCGGGCGCCGGCACCGTCGGCCTGATCTCCGGTGTGGGGTGCGGCGCGGCCCTGTTCGCCGCAGTGGCCCTGGCCCTGCGGGACACCGTCCGTCGCGCCGCCGCCTGAGGACGGCCGGACCGCTGATCGCCGTCGGGAGGAACGTGGCCGGAAATTGGTGACTCAGGGTGTTGCGCTCTCCGCTTAGCGTGAGGAGAGTCGTACTCCTTGAAAGGCGGGGACATGTGGGAAACGATTCTGGGCTTCGTCAGTCTGATGCTGGTCGCGGTGTCGTTGTGCTTCTCCGCCGTGCAGACGCGGGAGGTGGCGAAACAGAGCCGCATCAACAACGGCATCGGCTCGGCCACCGCGCTGATGGAAGTGAACAATTTGTCTCGCGCCTGGCACGACCGCCTGTTGGAGAATCCGCCGCTTCGCGCATACTTCTTCGACCGGAAGCCCTCCGCGCCGACCGACACCGACCGGTCCGTCGTGATCACCCTCGCGGAGCTACTCGCGGACGTGCTGGAGTGCGAGCTGCAGGTGGCCGGGCTGCTGCCCGACTTCCGATTCGCCCACTCCTGGCACCGGTGGCCCGCGCACATGCTGGAGCAGAGCCCCGTCCTGGCCGAGGTGGTGGAGAGCCAGCCCGACTGGTGGCCCACGCTCCACGAGCTGTGGCGCTCGACCGGCGAGTCCGGCCCGGCCACCGTGACCCGTCCATTGGCCGGTGGGGTTGCGGCCACCTCGACCCGCGTCCCGCGGCGGCGCCGGTGACCCACGAACGTCCCGGGCGCGTAGGCTCCCGCGGTTGAACGGCCGGTCACCGCTGCCGGCGTCTCTCAGCCGACGACGGTGACCTCCAGGAGGAGGGCCTGTTCGGGGTGCAGGGCGGGGAGCTGCACGCCGACCGTGCCCAGCACCGAACCGCTCACCGTGATGCCGTCGCCCGGCCAGGCCAGCCAGCCCGGCGGGGACAGCTCCAGCAGGGCCGGTTCCGGTACTCCGGCGGGCGGGCAGATCCGGTAGCGCCGCTGCGGGTCCAGCCCCGGCAGCCGCACCGCGCCCGGCACCTGCGCCGCGGAGGTGGCGACCCGGCTGACCGCGTACACCGCATGGTTGCGGTCGTGGGCGACCACGCCGTGGGCCTGCACGGCCGGGTCCGGGTGGTCGACCCGGACCACCCGGCCGGTGTGCAGCAGCGGGCGCAGCCGCTTGTGCAGCGCCACCCAGGCGGCGAGTTCGGCCCGTTCGCCGGCGTCGATCGCGGTGATGTCCCACTCGATGCCGTGGTGGCCGAACAGCGCGGTGACCGCGCGGAAGCTCAGGTCGTGCACGCGGTGCGTGGTGTGCGAGCGCTCCGGGCCGATGTGCGTGCCGATCAGTTCCGGCGGCAGCAGCAGGCCGGTCCAGCGCTGGATGGACAGCCGTTCCAGCGCGTCGTTGCAGTCGCTGGCCCAGACCCGGTCGGTGCGGCGCAGGATCTCCAGGTCGACGCGCGCGCCGCCGGAGGAGCAGCTCTCGATCTCGACGTCCGGGTGCCGGGCGCGCAGCTCGTCCAGCAACCGGTAGACCGCGAGGGTCTGCGCGTGCACCCCGGGCCGCCCGGCGTGCCCGGCCTCGGTGAGGTCGCGGTTGTGGTCCCACTTCAGGTATGCGAGCCCGTCGTGCTCGCTCAGCACCGCGTCGAGCCGTTCGAGCAGGTACGCGTACGCGTCCGGGTGGGCCAGGTCGAGCACCTGCTGGTGCCGCCACGGCGGCGGCAGCCGGCCCGGCGCCTGGAGCACCCAGTCGGGATGGGCGCGGAACAGGTCGGAGTCGGGGTTGACCATCTCCGGTTCCACCCAGAGCCCGAACTGCATGCCGTGCCCGCGTACGTGGTCGATCAGCGGCTGCAACCCGTCCGGCCAGACCTCGCCGTCGACCCACCAGTCGCCGAGCCCGGCCTGGTCGTGTCGTCGGCCACGGAACCAGCCGTCGTCCAGCACGAAGCGTTCCACACCGACCTCGGCGGCCGCGTCGGCCAGCGCCCGCAGCCGGTCCAGGTCGTGGTCGAAGTAGACCGCCTCCCACACGTTCAGCGTCACCGGTCGCGGCGTGCGGGGGTGCGACGTGCGGGCCCGCAGGTGGGTGTGCAGCGCGTCGCTGAGCCCGTCCAGCCCGTCGGCCGAGTGCGCCGCGTAGAGCAGGGGAGTGGCGTACTCCTCGCCCGGCCCGAGCACGATCTCGCCGGGTGCGGGCAGCTCACCGCCGCCGAGCGTGGACTCACCTGTGGGACGGCGCTCGGCGGCGGTGACGTGGTCGCCGCTCCACGCGGTGTGCACCGCCCACACCTCGCCGTGCCGGAAACCGAACCCGGCGGTGCCCGCGACCAGCAACAACGTGGCGTCGTGGCCGGTGCGGCCGTGCCGCCCCTCGCGTACCCAGGCGCCCATCGGCCACGGGTGCCGCTGCGGCGCGCGCTCCCGGCACCAGCGGCCGGTCAGGTCGAGCAGTTCGGTGGCGACCGCAGGCACCGGCAGCACCGGTGTCAGCTCCCGCACCTCGTACCGGCCGTCGCCGTCGTTGCGCAGCCGGTGCCGCAGCGTCAGCACGCCCGCCGCGTCCAGCGTGATCTCGACGGTCAGGCTCAGCCCCGCGCCCGGGTCCGCCGCCCGCACCTCCACCCGCCCGGAGGGAAGGAAGGGCCCCTTGTTAACGCCTGGTGCATGTAAAGGGGCCCCTCCTAACAGGGCGGGCGACGGTGCCGCGGGCTCGTCGTACACGTCGAGGCCGGTGAGGCGGAACGCCGTCGACCAGTCCCGGCCGTCGCGGTGACCGGCGAGACCGGGACGTCCGCTCCACCCGGCGCTCGCCTCGGGCAGCAGCGACAGCACAGTGGGCGTGTCGAAGCTGCTCGGCACCACCGGCGGCACCGTGGCGTCGACGACCGCGGGCAGGTCCTCGTCGGGCAGCGGGCCGAGGTCGGCGCCCCAGTGCACGACCCGGGGCAGCCCCGGGCCGCGGGCGTCGAGCACCAGGCTGGTCCGCACTCGGCGCAGGTGGACGATCGTCATCCCTTGGAGGCTCCCAGCGTCAGACCCCGGACGAACTGCTTCTGCAGCAGGAAGAAGATCACCAGGGTGGGGATCGCGACCAGCACCGAGCCGGCCGAGACCAGGTTGTTGTCGGTGAAGAACTCGCCGCGCAGGTTGTTCAGCGAACTGGTGACCGGGAACTTGTCGCCGGTACGCATGAGCACAGTGGCCCAGAAGAACTCGTTGTAGATCCAGGTGACTTCGAGCGTCGCGAGGGCGGCGAGCGCCGGGCGGCACAGCGGCATCGTGACCTGCCAGTACTGCCGCCACACGTTCGCCCCGTCGACCATCGCGGCCTCGTACAGCTCGTGCGGCAGCGCCTTCATGTAGTTGCTGAGCACGAACACGCAGAAGCCGCACTGGAACGCGACGTTGACCAGGATCAGCCCCCAGTAGCTGTCGTACAGCAGCTCCGAGTCGCTCATCCAGGCCGGCAGCGGGATCTCGGTGAACATCCGGAACAGCGGGATGAGCAGCGCCTGCTGCGGCAGCAGGTTCGCCGCGGTGAACAGGCCGAGCAGCGCGATGTTGAGCTTCCAGCTGAACCGGGCGATCACGAACGCCACGCAGGAGGCGAGGAACAGCGTGAGCAGCACCGCCGGGACGGTGATGTACGCCGAGTTGAGGAAGTGCTTGCCGAACTCGGCGGTACGCCAGGCGGTGACGTAGTTGTCGACCGTCCAGCCGCCGAGCGACACGTAGCCGTTGGCGGCTGTGTACTCGTAGGAGCGGAACGAGGTGAGCACCGCCCAGAGGATGGGGAACAGCCAGCCCACGGCGACCGTACCCAGGAACAGGTGCAGGACGACCCGGGCGGGCCGCACGGGGCGGCGGCGGCCGGCGGAGACGGCGGTCATCGCTTGTCCTCCCGCATCACGGTCCAGAGGTAGATGGTGATGAAGACCAGCGAGACGGCCAGCATGATGGTCGCCAGCGCGGAGCCGAAGCCGATCCGGCTGGCCTCGCCCACCACGTTCTGGGTGACCAGCGCGGAGATCAGTTCCAGCCCGTTGCGGCCCTTGTTGATGACCCAGACCAGGTCGAACGCGCGCAGCGACTCGATCACCGTCACCACCAGCACGATGATGTTGATCGGGCGCAGCACCGGGAAGACGACCCGGAAGAACGTGCTGGTCTCCGAGGAGCCGTCCACCGCGGCGGCCTCGCGCAGCGACGGGTCGACGCCCTTGAGGCCGGCCAGGTAGAGCAGCATGATGTAGCCGACGTGCCGCCAGCCGGCCGCCACCAGTACGGCCCAGATGTTGACGTCCGGGTCGCCGTACCAGTCGGTCTCGCCGCCGAACACGCCGTTGAGCAGCCCCTGGTCGCGGCTGTAGATGAGCTGCCAGACGAAGCCGATGAGCGCCAGCGACAGCACCACAGGCAGGTAGAGCGCGGTCTGGTAGAAGCGGCTGCCGCGAATCTCCTTGTCGAGCAGCACGGCGAGGAACATGCCGAACGGGGTGGCCACCACGAACAGCGCGGCCAGCCAGAGCAGGTTGTTCTGCACGGCGGGGACGAATGGCGGGTAGATGTTCACCACGTCGTCGTAGTTCTTGGCCCCGACCCACTCGATCTCGGAGATCGGGCCGATGCCGTCCCAGTTCGTGCCGGAGAGCAGCACCGTCGCCACCGCGGGCAGCCAGACCAGCCCGGTGACGAGCAACAGGGGTACCAGCACCATCAGCGTGATGACCACGCGGTCGGTGCGGGACAGGAGCCGTAGCCGGCGACCGCGACCACCGTTCGTGGTGGTCGCGGCCGGCGGCGGCACGGCGCGATCCGCTTGGATCAGGGGCAGGTCGGACATGATGTCCTTCCCCCTTCCGCCGTCAGCTGGTGAAGATCGACTTCTTCTGGTTCTCGATGCTGGTGAGCAGCCCGCCGATGTCCTTCGGGTCCTTGATGAACTGCTGCAACGCCGGGATCATCACGGTGGAGGCGAAGTCCGGCCGGGTGTCCCGGTCGAGGAACTGGGCGATCTCGGTGGCGGAGCCGACCAGCTCGGCGGCCTTCTTCTGCAGCGCGGTGTAGGCACCGGTTTCCGCGCCGCTGTTGGCGACAAGCGTGCTCGGGTCGTTCTTGACGGTGATGTCCGCCGCCTCCTTCGAGCCGAGGTACGTCAGCAGCTTCTGCGCCGCGTCCTTGGACTTCGGCTTGCGGGCCATCATGTAGCCGTCGATCGGGGCGTCCAGCGCCTTCGCGCCGATCGTGGAGTCGATCTCGGGGAACGTGAAGAAGTCCAGGTCCTCCAGGTCGGCGCCGCTGAACTGCTGGCCGACGAACAGGCCGAGCAGGTACATGCCGCTCTTCTTCTGCTGCAGCGACTGCGCGGCCTCCTGCCAGGTGCGGCCGAGCGAGTCCGGCTGGTGCAGGGGGAGCAGCCCGGCCCAGGTGTCGAAGACCTTCTTCACCTTGTCGGAGGTCCACGCCTCCTTGCCGGCCATCAGGTCGATGTGGAACTGGTAGCCGTTGATCCGCAGGTTGAGGATGTCGAACGTGCCCATCGCCGGCCAGCCGTCCTTGTCGGCGAACGCGATCGGGTTCAGGCCGTCCTTCTTCATCTGCGCGCCGAGCGTGTTCAGGTCGTCCAGCGTCTTCGGCACCTCGTAGCCGCGCTGCTGCCACACCGACTTGCGGTAGAAGACCGCCCACGGGTAGTACGACGCCGGCACGAAGTACTGCTTGCCGTCGTCGCCTGTGGACGCCTTCTTGAACGCGTCGGAGTAGCCGTCGAGCTTGCCCCACACGTCGCTGAGGTCACCGGCCAGGCCCTTGGCGGCGAAGAAGCGCATCCGGTAGCCGGCGAACCAGGTGAACACGTCGTCCGGCTTGCCCTGCAGGTAGTTGTTGATGTTCTCCTGGAACGTGTTGTGGTCGACCGTGTTGATGTTGACCGTCACGCCGGAGGACGTCTTGAAGCCGTCCATCACCTTGGCGACGACGTCCTTGGGCTTCGGGTCCGACTGGTTCGAGCCGAGGGAGACGCTCTTGGCGTCGCCGCCGGACCCGGAGTCGGAGTCGCCGCAGCCGGCGAGCAGACCGGTGCCGAGCAGCGCCCCCGCGCCGGCCGCGCCGGCGAGCAGCGAGCGCCGGTTCAGGCCGGCGACGGACGGGGGTACGAGCCGGGCGAGGTATTCGGCTTGCGAGCGGGGACGGGACATGGTGCCTCCTGCGTGGAAGAGGTGCGCTGCGCTCATGGACCGTGATCGTTGGCGGTGAGCGGTGTTCGTGTCGGCCGCGGCAGATCCACCGAGAATCCACACGTCCGAACACAAACAGCCGGTGGCGCTTGAAGCTACCCCTTGGCGCGGCGCTGTCAAGAGGGCAAAAAGACGACGCTGTCGGCGGTGAGGCAGGGCAAAGAGTCGGTAAACGTTGGAACTTCAGTCGATGTTGGAAAGTGTTGACTTGGGTGCTGTTCGGGGGCACCCTCTGCTGTCATGCGGAACTGGCACGGCGACGGCATCTGGTACGGCGCGGACTACAACCCGGAGCAGTGGCCCGAGCAGACGTGGGCCGAGGACGTCGAACTCATGCGACGGGCCGGGGTCAACCTGGTCTCGGTCGGCATCTTCTCCTGGGCACTGCTGGAGCCCGCCCCCGGCCGGTACGTCTTCGACTGGCTGGACCGGGCGATCGACCTGCTGCACGACGGCGGCATCAGCGTCGACCTGGCCACCGCCACCGCCAGCCCGCCACCGTGGCTGGCGCACCGGCACCCGGAGACGCTGCCCCGCCGCGCCGACGGCACGGTGCTCTGGCCCGGTGGCCGGCAGGCGTACTGCCCCAGCTCACCGGTGTTCCGGGACCACTCGCTCGCCCTGGTCGAGGCCGTCGCCCGCCGGTACGCGCGCCACCCCGCCGTGGTGCTCTGGCACGTCTCCAACGAACTCGGCTGCCACAACGTGCACTGCTACTGCGACGTCAGCGCCGAGGCGTTCCGCGGCTGGCTGCGCGAGCGCTACGGCGACCTGGACTCGCTCAACGCGGCCTGGGGCACCGCCTTCTGGAGCCAGCGCTACCACGACTGGGCCGAGATCAACCCGCCGCGTACCGCGCCGACGTTCGCCAACCCGACGCAGCAGCTGGACTTCCTGCGGTTCTCCTCCGACGAGCAGCGCGCCCAGCTGCGCGCCGAGCGGGAACTGCTGAACCGGCTCGTCCCGCAGCCCGTCACCACGAACTTCATGATCGGCACCGGCATCAAGTACCTGGACTACCACTCCTGGGCCTCCGACGTGGACGTCGTCTCCAACGACCACTACCTCACCGCCGCCGACCCGCAGCCGCAGGTCAACCTCGCGCTGGCCGCCGACCACACCCGGGGCGTCGCCGGTGGCGCGCCGTGGCTGCTGATGGAGCACTCCACCAGCGCCGTCAACTGGCAGCCCCGAAACGTGGCCAAGACGCCCGGCCAGATGCGCCGCAACAGTCTCGCCCACGTCGCGCGCGGCGCCGACGGCGTGCTGTTCTTCCAGTGGCGGGCCTCCCGGGCCGGCGCGGAGAAGTTCCACTCCGCGCTGGTGCCGCACGCCGGGCCGGACACCAAGGTGTTCCGCGAGGTCTGCCGGCTCGGCGCCGACCTGCGCGCGCTCGCCGAGGTACGCGGCAGCCGCGTCGACGCCGACGTGGCGATCCTGTTCGACTACGAGGCCTGGTGGGGTGCCGAACTCGACTCCCACCCGAGCGTCGACGTCACCTACACCGACCGGCTGTCGGCGCTGCACGCCGCGCTGTGGCGGGCCGGGGTCACCGCCGACGTGGTGCACCCGTCGGCCGACCTGTCCCGCTACCGGCTCGTCCTGGCGCCCACGCTCTACCTCGTCCGCGACGCCGACGCCGACTCGCTGCGCCGGTTCGTGGAGGCCGGCGGCACCGCTGTGGTCACCTACTTCAGCGGCATCGTCGACGAGCACGACCACATCCGGCTCGGCGGTTACCCCGGCGCGTTCCGCGACCTGCTCGGCGTACGCGTCGAGGAGTTCTTCCCGCTGCGGGAAGGCGAGACGGTACGCCTCGACGACGGCGCCCGCGCCGACGTGTGGACCGAGTGGCTGCACGCCGAGGGCGCCGAGGTGCTGGCCGCGTACACCGACGGGCCCCTGCCGGGCGTGCCGGCGCTGACCCGGCACGCGGTCGGCGCGGGCGCCGCCTGGTACGTCGGCACCCGGCTCGACGACGAGGCCACCGACCGGCTGGTGGCCCGGCTCCTCGCCGAGACCGGCGTACGTCCGCCGGTGCGCGCGCCGGCCGGGGTGGAGGTGGTCCGCCGCCGCTCGGCGGACCGGAGCTGGCTGTTCGTGGTCAACCACACCACCGAACCGGCCCGGCTGGCGGTCAGCGGCGTCGAGCTGCTCGGCGGCGCCCGTTGCGACGGCGAGCTGGAGGTGCCGGCGGGTGAGGTGGCGGTGGTCCGCGAGGAGCCCGCGCCGGTGCCCGCGACCGCCTGACCGGTACCCTGCCGTTCGCGCCGAGGAGGTCCCCATGCTCGCCCAGCAACGGCAGAGCGCCATCCTGGAGTTGATCCGCCAGAGCGGCGGCGTCCGGGTCAGTCACCTGGTCAGCCGCTTCGGGGTGTCCGACATGACGATCCGCCGCGACCTGGAGGTGCTGGCCGACCGCGGCCTGATCGACAAGGTGCACGGCGGAGCGACGCTCGCCGGACCCGGCTCCACCGAGGAGCCCGGCTTCGCCGCCAAGTCGGTACGCCAGCAGGCCGAGAAGCGAGCCATCGTGGAACGGGCCGCCGAGTTGGTCGAGCCGGGGATGGCGGTGGCGCTGTCCGCGGGCACCACCACCGCCGCGCTGGCCGCCCGGCTGGCCGAGGTACGCGGACTGACAGTGGTCACCAACTCGATCCCGGTGGCCGACGCGCTCTACCAGAACCCCCGCGCCGACCAGACGGTGGTGCTGACCGGCGGCATCCGTACCCCGTCGGACGCGCTCACCGGCCCGGTCGCCGAGGCGGCCATCGCCGCGCTCAACGTCGACCTGCTCTTCCTCGGCGTGCACGGGATGAGCCCGCGTACCGGCTTCACCACGCCCAATCTGCTGGAGGCGGCGGTGAACCGGCGGCTGATCGGCGCCGCCCGGCGGCTCGTGGTGCTGGCCGACCACACCAAGTGGGAGACCATCGGCATCGCCACCATCGCGCCGCTGGAGGAGGCCGACGTGCTGATCACCGACGGCGGCCTGCCGCCGGAGGCCCGTCGGCAGCTCGGTGAGCAGGTCGGCGAGCTGGTGGTGGTACGCGCGGACTGACACCGCGGCGTGCCTCACAGGCACTTCTCAGCCCCGCCGTCTAGGGTGCCCTGACGAAGTGCCCGACGGTCCATGTCGGAGCGCAGTTGCACGGGAGTGACCGATGGTCTTCAAGAAGATGTTGAGCGCGTTCGGCGTGGGCGGCCCGACCGTCGACACGGTGCTCAGCAACCCGAACACCCGGCCGGGCCTGACCCTGGACGGGCACGTGAACCTGGTCGGCGGCGACGCGCCGGCCCGCATCGAGCAGATCAACATCGGTCTGGTGACCCGGGTCGAGATCGAGAGCGGCGACCACGAGTTCGCGGGCGTGATGGAGTTCCACCGGATGCCGGTCAGCGGCGCCTTCGAGCTGGCCCCGAAGCAGCAGCTCTCCATCCCGTTCCAGATGCCGGTGCCGTGGGAGACCCCGATCACCGACGTGTACGGCCAGCGCCTGCACGGCATGACCATGGGCCTGCGCACCGAGCTGGCGGTGGCCCGCGCGGTCGACAAGTCGGACCTGGACCAGGTGTCCGTGCACCCGCTGCCGATCCACGAGCGGATCCTGGAGGCGTTCCAGGCGCTCGGCTTCCGGTTCAAGCACGCCGACCTGGAGCGGGGTCACATCTACGGCGTGCCGCAGACGCTGCCGTTCTACCAGGAGATCGAGTTCTTCGCCGCGCCGCAGTACGCGCAGACCGTCACCGAGGTTGAGCTGACGTTCGTGACCAGCCAGCAGGGCGTCGAGGTGATCCTGGAGTGCGACAAGCGCGGCGGTTTCCTCAGCCCCGGGCACGACGTCATCGGCAGGTACTCGATTCCGCACAGCGACGCCGCCCGTACCGACTGGGTGCAGGTCGTCGACGGCTGGCTGCGGGAGACCACCGGCCGCTACGGCAGCCTGCGGGCCCAGGGCTTCGGGATGCCGCACGGCGGCGGCCACGGCTACCCGGGTCACCACGGCCACGGGCGGCGCGGCCCGGGCATGGGCGGCGTGGTCGCGGGCGCCGCGCTCGGTGTCGCCGGCGGCATGATCGCCGGTGAGATGCTCGATGACGCGTTCGACGGCGGCGACGACTTCGGGGACTTCGGCGGGGAGTGAGCACATGCGACGACGCCCCCGGGACGGATCCCGGGGGCGTCGCCGTTAGCGCGGCGGGGGGTCAACGCCCCCGGCGCTCCTTGCCGGAGCGACGCGCGCTGCCCGCCTTCGACAGGCCACGGCTGACCAGGTACGCGCCGGTCAGCGCGGTCAGGTACCACCAGGCCTGGTTCGGGTTGTTGATGTTCAGGCCGTTGGTGGCGGCGCCTCGCCAGAACGCGGCGATCACGACGACCGCGACCGCTGCGGCGTACACCCAGAACTCGGTGGTCAGGAACGCCTGCTTCGTCTCCGTACCCGGGGACGGCATGTTCTCCCGGTGACCGTCGTGCATCGACGGCATCTGCCGGGTCGACGTGTCCTGCATGCTCGACCGGTTCTGGACGTCGGACATCGGCCGGTTCATCGGCCTGGTGGATGCAGCCTGCGTGCTCATCTGGTCCTCCTCAGGATTTGATGAGTCGTTAACCTGCACACCCTCGCCCCGCTACCGCAGGTCGGCCACGGCGCGGTTCGCGCTCTGTGGCGGGGGCACCCTGGGTCTACCCGGGGCCGGAGACAAGGTAACCGCCGGTCACCGTCGAATGGCCGTCGCGCTCGGCTCGCGGCCGGAACCGGACACCCGGGCGCACACCGGTCCTCCCGCCGCCGGTTCCGGTTTCAGCCACCCGCCCTCGGGCACGCACCACCGATACCCCGAGAGAGCTGCGAGGTGGTTGACGTGCGTGAGGACGACATGCGGCAGGACGCCGCCCGGCAGGCTGAGCAGCGGGTCGCCGGAGGCGTGTACGGCGAGGGCGCGCTGGACGAGGTCACGGTGCCCCAGACCGACGTCGAGCGGATGCGGCAGGAACTCGACCCGGACGACCCGGCGGACGTACCCGTCGACCCGACGGTGCTGCGCGACGGCGGACCGACCCGGGGCCAGGGAGCGGTGACCACGACAGGTGGCACCGCCGGCCCGGCGAGTGTGCGCCGGCTGGCCCGCCAGCCCGAGAAGCACCCGGGCAAGGTGGCGCCGACGACGACCGGTGACGCGAGCACGGGTGGTTTGAGCACCCCGGCCGGCGGCTCCACGAGCGACAACTCGGCCACGGGTGCCCAGGTGGGCAACTTCACCAACAACCGCCCCAACCCAGGCTGACCGAGTCACGGCGGGGACGGCGGGACGGCCTCCGGCCGCCCCGCCGTCCCGTGTCTGCGCTTCCCCTCCCCAGCCCCGTTCCCGGTGTGACGTCCACTTCGTGCGGACGCTGCCGCCGCCACCTCGGGGAAGTGGTGTGGTCAGAGCGGGCGTGACATAGCAACGTCCCCGATCTGGCGCGCGCGTCGCCACTTCGGCGAAGTGGCTTGTTCGCCCGACCCGCTCCCGCCCTACCCGACCGTGGGGCTTTCTCCCGGCTCGCGCTGACGGCGTCCCGCCACGTCGGGGAAGTGGTGCGGTCGGGGTGGATGGGATGTAGCCGTTTCCCCGAGGTGGTGCACGCGTCGCCACTTCGGGGAGGTGGTGTGGTCGAGGCGCAGGGTGCCGCCACTTCCCGATCTGGTGCACGCGTCGCCACCTCGGGGAAGTGGTGTGGTCAGAGCGGGCGTGACATAGCAACGTCCCCGATCTGGCGCAGGCGCCCGCCAGTTCCCCGATCTGGCGGGAACAGGCCGACGGGACACGTGCCTAACCCGGCACACACCCCGCCCTCACTCGCCGATCTTGCACTCTCGGCCCGAAAGATGTCCGCTTTGTCGATCCTTCCGGGGCCGCAACTCCATGATCGCGGAGCAGGGGCGGGGGCGGGGGCAGGGGCGGGGGCAGGGGCAGGGGCGCGAGGAGCGCGGGAGGGTGCGCCCGGCGGGACGTCGGGCAGCACGTGCCCGGGCCGGTCGATCATGAAGTTGACGGCGGAAATGGAGATCCACATCGCCGTCAACTTCATGATCGACGGGGCGGAGGGCGGGCGGAGGGCGGGCGGAGGGCGGGCGGAGGGCGGGCGGGACAAGGGAGTTAGGGGGTGCGGAGGATGCCTAGGCGCTGGGTGGCTCTTGTCAGGGCCACGTAGAGGTCGCTGTGGCCCCTCGGGGACTCGGAGACGATCCGGGCCGGGTCGACCACCAGTACCGAGTCGAATTCCAGGCCCTTTGCCTGCTCGGTGGTCAGCACCACGATCCGGTTCGCCAGCTCCGGCTGCTCACCCACCGTCGCCTCCGGCAGCGCCGCCACCACCGCGCCGCCCAGCTCGGCCACCCGCCCGGTCGGCACCAGCACGCCGAGCCGCCCGTCACCGAGCGACGCGGCCTCCCGGGCCGTCGCCTCGACCAGCTCCGTGACCAGCCGGTCCGCCGGTACGGTCCGGTCCCACGGCGGTACGCCGGTGGCGCGTACCGAGCGGGGTGGCCGCAGCGCCGGGTCGATCTCGGCCAGCACGTCGGCGGCGACCGCCATGATCTCGGCCGGGGTGCGGTAGCTGACAGTCAGCTCCTCCAGCCGCCACCGGTCCGCCACGTACGGCGCCAGGGCCTCGCCCCACGACGGCGTGCCCGCGAGCGCGCCGGTCTGCGCCACGTCGCCGACGATCGTCATGGACCGGCTCGGGCAGCGGCGCATCAGCAGCCGCCAGGCCATCGGCGACAGCTCCTGCGCCTCGTCCACGATCACATGCCCGAACGCCCAGTTCCGGTCGGCGGCGGCGCGCTGGGCGGTGGTGAGCCGGTCGGACTCCTCCTGCCGCTCGGAGAGCCGGTCCGCGTCGATCAGGTCGGTGACGCCGAGGATCTCACCGCCGTCGGCCTCGTCCTCCACGTCGATGGAGCGGGAGCCGCGCCAGATCTCCAGCACGCCCTCGGCGTACTCGCGTTCCAGCGCCCGGATCCGCTCCCGGCGGGCCACGGCGGCGCGTTCGTCCTCGCCGAGCAGCTCGGCGGCCTCGTCCAGCAGCGGCACGTCGGCGGGCGTCCAGCCGCCCGGCTCGCGGTGCAGCGCGGTCCGCTCGTCGTCGGTGAGCATCGGCGCGGCGGTGGCGATCCGTTCCGGCGAGGCGTACAGGTCGGCGAGCAGGCGTTGCGGGGTCAGCACCGGCCACAGCTCGTCCAGCGCGGCCCGGATCTCCGGCTCCTCGCGCAGCTCGCGGCGGATCTCCGCGCGGTCGGCCTCGGAGAGCAGGTTGTCCCCGCCCAGCGGGTCGGCGCCGATCCGTTCGGCCACCTGGTCGGCGAGCGCGTGCACGATCTCCACGTCGAACAGGGCGCGGGCCAGGTTGTGCGGGCGGCCGGTGCGGCGTACCCGGTCCCGGGCCTGCCGCACGGTCTCCGGGTCGAGCGTCAGCACCTCCCGCTGCGGCAGCTCGATGGTGACCGGCTCGTCGGGCACCCACTGCCGGTCGCGGACCGCGGCGGCGAGCACGTCGGCCAGCACCGCGCGGCCCTTCAGCGCCGCGGTGGTGGCCGGCTCCGCGCGGCGGGCGTGTACGCCGGGGAACAGGTCGGCCTGGGTACGCAGCAGCACGCCGGTCTCGGCCAGCGTGGGCAGCACCTGGGAGATGTAGCGCAGGAACGTGGCATTCGGGCCGACCAGCAGCACGCCGCGGGTGGAGAGCTGCTGGCGGTGGGTGTAGAGCAGGTACGCGGCCCGGTGCAGCGCCACGGCCGTCTTGCCGGTGCCGGGGCCGCCCTGGACCACCATCACGCCGGGCAGGTCGGCGCGGATGATGCGGTCCTGCTCGGCCTGGATGGTCTCGACGATGTCGCGCATCCGGCCGGTGCGCCCGGCGTTGAGCGCGGCGAGCAGCGACGCCTCGCCGGTCACCTCCTCGTGCGCGGTGGGGGAGGCGGCGGCGATGTCGAGCACCTCGTCGTTGAGCCCGGTCACCTTCCGGTCCCGGGTGCGCAGGTGGCGCCGGCGGCGTACGCCCTGCGGGTTGGCGGCGGTGGCCAGGTAGAACGGCCGGGCGGCGGGGGCGCGCCAGTCCATCAGCAGCGGGTCGTAGTCGCCGGACGAGTCGAAGATCCCGATCCGGCCGATGTAGCGGACCGCGCCGTCGTCGCCGTCGAGGCGGCCGAAGCACAGGCCGCTCTCCACAGCGGAGAACTGTTCGACCTGGTCGGCGTACATCGCGACGGTCGAGTCGCGCTGCGAGCGGGCCTGCTGCGTGCCACCGGTGTGGCGCAACTCCTCGTCGAGCCGCCGGGCGGCCTGTTCCCGCATGCCGTCCAGCCGGTCGTACAGCATCGAGACGTATTCCTGTTCCCGGCCGATCTCGTCGTCCTGGCGCAGGTCAGCCGACACGTCGGAGTGCGTTGACAATCCGGCTCCTCATTGACTAAAATTGCCGCAGGAATGGCATTCAGAAGCCATTCCTTTTTTGTGCCTGAACTGAGAAAGATAGCGCGTCGGCAGCCACCAGACCAAGCCCGGACACGACTCGGGGCCCGGCCGGCGTCAGCCGACCGAGCCCCGGGCACGGCGATTCTCAGCCCTTTGCGGCCTCGTAGAGCCGCTCCGGCGTGACCAGACCGGCGATCACCCGGCCGTCGTCGGTCAGCAGCACGCTGAACAGCTTGCCGCTGAGCAGCCGGCCGCTGCCCCAGTCGCCGCTGACCTTCGGCAGGTCACCGAGGACCTGCCCCAGCATCTGGGCATCCGGCGCGTCCGCGCGGGGCTTCGCGCCGCCGCCGGTCGCCGCGTCGCCGATCTTGGCGACCACCACTGTGGTCCAGCCGGTGCCGACGGTACGGACGTCCGGCTTCTCGGCGTCCTTCTTGTCGAACCGCTTACCGGCCGGTCCGGGTCGCTCGCCCTCGGTCGCCTCGGTGACCTTCACGCCGGGCGGCGGGTTGAACCGGAACTGGTCGGCCTCCGGCGTGCGGAAGTCGACCTGGGTGAACGCCACCTGGAACGCCGGCTCGTCCTGCCCGTCGGCGAGCACCTGCAGGCGCAGCGGCACGTGCTCCTTCGCGTCGAGCGCGATCCGGACCTGGTGGACCAGTGACGCCTTGTCGCGCGGCGTGAGCACCAGCTCGTACGCGTCCCGCCCGGCGACCGTGGCGGTGCGGCCGACGGTGACCGCGGTGGTCGGGTCGATCGCCTCCAGCGCCCGGTCCGCGGCGTCGGCCGGGGTGGCCGGCACGGTGGCCCGCTCCGGCGCGTCGGCCGGCAGCTTCCGGTGCGTCGCGGTGTTCTCCCGGCTGTTCCAGGTCCAGACGTCCCGCCCGTTGCGCAGGATGTCCTGCTCGCCGAGCGTGTCGACCAGCGCGAGCCGCTGCCGGTCCTCGCCGCCGTACCAGACGCGTAGCGTGTGCGTACCGGAGACCAGGCCGGCCAGGTCGTTGCCGGTGGCCTGGCCGGCGAGCGCGGCGATCGGCGGCAGGCCGAGGTCGGCGCGCTGCACCACGGTGCCGGAGAGCCCGTCCAGGCGGGACGTGCGCAGGTCTTCCAGGAGCTGGGCGGCGCTGCGCGGCGGCAGTGCCGGGTCGGCGCCGGCGGCGAACGTGCCGACGGCGGCGCCACCGCCGATCACGGCGACCCCCGCGGTCACCGGGACCAGCCAGCGCAGCACGGCGCGGTTCTTCATCACTGACATAGTGTGCACCTCCTGCGCTCCATGCTGCGCGACCGTCGCTGTGACCACGCTGAGGAGATCCCCTACGGGTGACCCCATGGTGGCACCCTTGACCGGTGCGGTTGCTGGTGGTGGAGGACGAGACGCGGCTCGCGGCGGCGCTGCGCCGGGGCCTGTCGGCGGAGGGTTTCGTGGTCGACGTGGCGGCCACGGGCCCGGACGGGCTGGACGCGGCCCGGCACGGCGAGTACGACGCGATGATCCTCGACGTGATGCTGCCCGGTTTGTCCGGGTACGAGGTGGTGCGCCGGCTGCGCGCCGAGCAGCGCTGGCTGCCGGTGCTGATGCTGTCGGCCAAGGACGGCGAGTACGACCAGGCCGACGGCCTGGACTGCGGCGCCGACGACTACCTGACCAAGCCCTTCTCGTACGTGGTGCTGCTGGCCCGCCTGCGGGCGTTGCTGCGCCGCGGCGCGCCCCGGCGGCCGACCGTGCTCACCGTCGGCGACCTGCGCCTGGACCCGGCCCGCCGCCGGGTCACCCGGGCCGACACCGAGGTGGTGCTGACCAGCCGCGAGTACGCGCTGCTGGACTACCTGATGCGCCGCCCCGGCGAGGTGGTCTCCAAGACCGAGCTGCTGGACCACGTCTGGGACGCCTCGGTCGACACCGCGCCGAACGCGGTGGAGGTCTACGTCGGCTACCTGCGCCGCAAGATCGGCCGGGAGCGGCTGGAGACGGTACGCGGCGCCGGTTACCGGCTGGCCACATGAGCCGGTGGATACGCGGCCCGCTGCCGCGGCTGGGCCTGCGGGCGCGGCTGCTCGCGCTGGGCGTGGTGGGGCTGGCGGTCGGGTTCGCGTTCGGCGGGACGCTGCTGCTGGGCGCGCTGGGCTGGACGCTGCAACGGTCGGTCGACGAGGAGGCGCTGCGTACCGCCGACGCGGTCGCGTTGCTGACCGCCGAGGACGCGCTGCCGGACCCGCTGCCTGTCGCGGGCGGGCAGCTGCGGGTGCAGGTGGTCGACGCGCAGGGCCGGATCCGGGCCGCCTCGATCGACGCGGACCGCCTCGTGCCGATGCTCGGCCCGGACGAGCTGCGTCCCGGGCAGCGGCAGCGGCTGGTGGTCGACGGGCGGCGCGCCGGCATGCCCGGCCCGGTCCGGGTGGTCACGGTGCCGGCCGGCACGGCGCAGGAGCCGCGTACGGTGCTGGTCGCCAAGTCGCTCACCGACGTGCGGCACAGCCTGCACGTGGTCCGCAACCTGCTGCTCGTGGGCTTCCCGCTGCTGGTGGCGGGGCTCGGCGTGGTGGCCTGGCGGGTGGTGGGCGCGACGCTCCGGCCGGTCGAGCAGTTGCGCAGCGGCGCCGCCGAGATCACCGGGCGGGCCGGGGCGGAGCGGCTGCCCGTACCGGCCGGGCAGGACGAGATCCACCGGCTCGCGGTCACGCTCAACGACATGCTGGACCGGCTGGCCGCGTCCCGGGACCGCCAGCGCGCGTTCGTCGCCGACGCCGCGCACGAGCTGCGCAGCCCGCTGACGAACATGCGTACCGAGCTGGAGGTGGCCCGGCGTCTCGGCGGCGACACCGACTGGCCGGCGGTCGCCGACGACCTGCTCGCCGACACGGAGCGGCTGAGCCGCCTGGTGGACGACCTGCTGCTGCTGGCCCGCCTCGACGAGCAGGACGCCCGGCCGTCCCCGGTCGGCCCGGTGGAGCTGGGGGAGCTGCTGCGCGGTGTGGCCGCCCGCTACCCGTCGCCGCCGGTCCGGCTGACGCCGCCGGACGCGCCCCGATGGGTCGAGGGGGACGCGGGGGAGCTGCGCCGGGTGCTGGTGAACCTGGTGGACAACGCGCTGCGGCACGCGTACTCCGCCGTGGAACTGGCCGTGAGCGGGCCGGACGGGGCGTACCACCTGATCACGGTGACCGACGACGGGCCGGGTATCCCGGCGACGGACCGTGAGCGGGTGTTCGCCCGGTTCACCCGGCTCGACGACGCGCGGGCCCGCGACGCGGGCGGCGCGGGCCTGGGCCTGGCCATCGTGCGTGAGCTGGTACGGCGGGCCGGCGGCACGGTGGAGCTGGCCGACGCGACGCCCGGCGCCGCCGCGCCGGGGCTGCGCGCGACGGTACGGCTGCCCGCGCTGGCCGAGCCGGACGCGGAGTGAGCGGTCAGCGGCGGCGCTTGGTGCAGACCGGGCCGGTGCGCGCGACCGTGTCGGTGGACCAGACGAGTGCCACAGTGAAGCAGTAGTCGGTGGTGCGGTCGAGCCCGTAGGCGATGTAGTCGGCCGACCCGGCGGGCAGCGTCGCGAACGTGCCCTGCGGCTGCCCGGACCGGCCCCCGGCGACCACCACCGGCCCTTCCGCGCCGGCCGGGTACGTCCAGCTCAGCACGATGCTGTCGCGCCGGTCGGTGAGTGTGAACCTTCCGGGCGGCGTGCCAGGCTTGGCGACTGCGGGAGTGGACGGCACGGGACCGGCGGAGGTGGGCGGCGGAGCGCTGGTGGCCGGTGGCGGGGCGTCGCGGCCGTCGTCCACCCGGGACACCCCGGCGATCACCGCGACGGTGCCGAGCAGCAGCGCCACCGCGACGCCGAGCACCACGAGCGGCAGCCAGGGCCGGGCGCGCCGCTCCGCGACGGGTGGCCGGGGCACGTGCACCGGCAGGTAGCGCGACGGCGGCTCGGGTGGAGGCGGCGGCACGCGGCGTACCCCGGCCTGGTCGTCGGCGAGACCGACCACTGTGGGCGGCAGCGGGTCGGCGTCCGGGCGCCACGGCTGCTCGGCCGGCTCGTCGGGCGGCCACGGGTAGTCGTCGAACCCGTCGGCCTCCGGCGCGGTACGCGGCGTCGGCACGTGCGCGGTCTCGGCGGCCCGTCCGGGCGGGTGGTAGAGCGGCGTCTCGACCGGTTCGTCGAGCGCGGGCGGCGAGTACGGCGGCAGGTCGTGCGGCCCTTCGGCCGGCGGGGGCACCCGGGCGGCGGGCACCACAGGCGTGGTCCGGGCGGGCGGCGGCTCGGGAACCGGGGCGGGCGCGGGGCAGACGTGGTCCGGGTCGGCGGCGGCGCGGGCCAGCCCGGCCACCTGCGCGGCGAGCGGGTCGTCGGAGTCCAGGTGCAGCCGGCACAGCTCCTCGGCGAGCGTCAGGTGCTCGTGCGAGTCGGCGTACCGGCCGCAGTCGCGTTCCATCGCGCCGAGCTTCGCCAGCATCTTGATGCCGCTGGGGTGGCCGTCGCCGTAGACCTCCCGGTGCAGCTCCCAGGCGTCCTGCAACCGGTCGCGGGCCACCTCGCACTGGCCGCGCGCGTATTCCACGGTGGCCAGGTCGGCGTGCGCGGCGAGCACCCGCTGGGACTCCGGGCCGTCGCGGGCGGTCAGCTCGATGATGACGTCGGAGTAGAGCCGGGCCGCCCGGGCGTCGCTGCCGACCCGGTGCAGCACCGCGGCGAGCGTCGCGGCGGCGGTGACGGTGCGCTCGTCGGAGCGGCCGAACAGCCGGGTGGCTGCCGCGTACGCGAACGCGGCCCAGCCACGGGCGGAGTGCGGCTCGCCGAGCGCGACCAGCACCCGGGCCTGGAGGCCGGCTGCCTCGGCCAGCTCGGGGGAGGCGTTGCCGGGTCGGGGATCCGCGTCGCTGAGCGCGTCGGCGAGCAGCCGTTGCGCGCCGTCGAGGTCGCCTTCGGACACCAGTTGGTGCGCCTGGACGGTCAGGTCAGCGAAGCCGGAGGACACGCCCCATCGTGCTCGTCCGGCGACGGTATGTACAAGACCCGCAGTGGATCAGTTTGGTCCCGAATCCGTCAGGTGGTCGGCGAGCGTCTCGCTGATCCGGCGGAGCTGGTCGACCTGGGCCGGGCTGAGCGCGTCGAACAGGTGCCGGCGTACCCCCTCGACGTGGCCGGGCGCGGCGGCGGCCAGGGTGGCGAAGCCCTCGTCGGTGAGTACGGCGACCTGCCCGCGCCGGTCGGTGGGGCAGTCCTCCCGGCGGATCCAGCCGGACGCCTCCAGCCGGGCGGCGGCGTGCGACAGCCGGCTGCGCGAGGAGCCGGTCAGCTCGGCCAGCTCGCTCATCCGCAGCCGCCGGCCGGGGGCCTCGGAGAGGCGGACAAGGATCTCGTAGTACGCGTGCGGCATGCCCGCGTCGTGTTGCAGCTCGCGGTCGAGTGTCTCCATCAGCGCCCGGGAGGCGGTCAGGAAGGCGCGCCAGGTCCGCTGCTCGTCGGGGTCCAGCCACCGGGTCATGACGCCCATCATAGCGCCGATAGTTGAACGCTCAACAAAATCGGGGTACGGTCGGTGGCATGGGCATCCACCGACTCAACCACGCCGTCCTCTACGTCAGTGACCTGGAGCGCAGCGTCGCCTTCTACAGCGACGTGCTGGGCTTCCGCCGGGTCCCGATGACGCCCGAGGGCTTCCGCGGCGCCGCCTTCCTCCAGGCGCCCGACTCCACCAACGACCACGACCTCGGGCTGTTCGAGATCGGGGCGGCGGCCGGGGCGTCCCAGGCCGGCCGGGCCACCGTCGGGCTCTACCACCTGGCCTGGGAGCTGGACACGCTCGACGAGCTGGGCGCCACCGCCGAGCGCCTCTCCGCCGCCGGAGCGCTGGTCGGCGCGTCCGACCACGGCACCACCAAGAGCCTCTACGGCCGCGACCCGGACGGCCTGGAGTTCGAGATCGTCTGGATCGTCCCGGCCGACCTGCTCGACGACGCCGCGCTCGCCGCGCGTACCCGCATCGGGCGGCTCGACCTCGACCGCGAGCGGCAGCGCTACGGCGGGCAGACGCGCGGCGGCGTGGGCATCTCCGTCCCGGTCTGAGCGGGGTTCACGGCCGGACCCGCCGCGCCGTGCGGTAGAAACGGCACCATGTCCACCGACGCCGTCCTGCGCGAGCTGCTCGTCCGCCGGCTCGACCACTGGCTCCCCGCCGCGCTGCACCGGGCGCGGCGGGCCACGCTCGCGCTCGCGTACGCCGGAGGTGACGCCACCGGCGCCGAGGAGGCGTTGCGGGTGGTGGCCGAGTTCGCCGACCGGCTGCGCGGGCGGCGGCTGACCGTGCTGGTGGTGGCCGACGACGGCACCGACCTGCCGGTACGCCTCGGCGCCGCCGAGGCCGCGCTGCCCGCCGACGTCGCCGTGCACCTCGTGCCGGGCGGCCCGGACCGGCTGCCGGTGGCGCTCAAGGCGGCCGGTGCGGCAGGTGCGCCGCTGCTCACAGTGGCCGACGGCGCCGACCCGGACCCGGCCCTGCTCGCCGCCGCCGCGTCCGGGCGCCCGGCCGAACTGCTGCTCGTCACCGCGCCCGGCCGGTCGCTGCGCCCGGCGCTCACCGACGCCGGGTTCCCGCTCGTCACCGAGGTCGAGCTGGTGCCCGACGGGGACGGCCCGGCGCGGCTGCTCGGCTACGGCACCGGCTCCGACCACGGGCTGGAGGCGGTCAAGGAGGCGCTCTGGGCGGTCGACGAGTACGCCGGCGTGCGCTACCGCGACCCGGCCGACCCGCAGGGCCGGCTGCTCGACATCTCGCTCGACCCCGAGCCCGGTCCGCTGCGCCGGGAACTGCTGGCCGAGCTGGCCCGCTCCGGCCCGCGTACGGTCACCGAGCTGCGCCGCTTCGCCACCACCTCGACCGTCTACCGGGCCGCCGACGTCAACCGGGCGCTGACCTCGCTGCTCGCCTCGGCCGCGGTGACCCGCGACCCGGAGCACGGCCGGCTCGGCGGGGACGTGTCGATCAGCGCCGTGCCGACCGCTGGGTCATCTGCTTGACCACTATCGACGCCCCGGTGGCGACCACACCGATGCTGAACACCATCTGCGCGCACACCGCCACCCGGGCGATCTGACCCTGGGCGTGCACGTCGCCGTAGCCGACTGTGGTGAGCGTCGCGAGTGCGAAGTAGAGCGCGTCGACGCGGGTCCGCAGGCCGACGAACTCCCCGGGCCGGGTGTTCGCGACCACGTAGTCGCCGAGCGCGAAGACCAGCAGCCCGGCGATCAGCGCGACCGCGAGCCGGGTGAGCGCCCGGTCCTCGTCCCGGCCGGTCGGCTGGTCCCGGACGAGCTGGCGGCGGACCTGGCCGGTGACCAGGAACGCGATCACCCCCACCAGGACCGCCGTGCCGATCGAGCGCAGGGCCAGCCGCAGGCCGTTCGGATCGGCCTCGACCGGCACCAGGAAGTAGCCGACCAGCATGAGGGCGCAGGCCGCGACGGCCCGCCGTCGCAACCGCCGCAGGGACACGTCCGCCATGCGGCGATTCTCCGGTCACCGGGACGCCGTGGTCGGCGGAACCGCGAACCCGGCCGGTACGACGATCGGGGCGCCGGCGTTGTCGCCGGCGCCCCGATCCACGTCCGGGTGGTCAGGCCCGGGTCTTGTCCTGCTTCCAGGACAGCGGCCCCGGAAGGTCCACGCGGTGGGCGCGGGTGTTCGAGTTCCAGGACCAGCGGCCGATCTTGATGCTCCACGACGAGAAGCCGTTCTGGGTGAAGTGGAGGATCAGCGGTCCGTACTTCTTGCGCTTGCGGAACTGGACGCCCATCGGGGGTGCCTCCTTCGTCTCCCTGCCTCTGCGATCTGGAACATGCCCGGATCGACGATTCGTGAAACCATGCCCGGTCCGCTCTGGACGGTGGGACCGTCACCCGGCAAAATCTCTATCCAACGGGTAGGTGTTAAGGAGTCGTAAATGCTGGTGGTGGCGGGTAGTAACAATGCCAGCGACGAAAGTCTCACTCTTTGGAAGGACGTTGACCGGCGCGGAGAGCGGTCGGCAGCATGAGTGCTGGTCGCCCCGCATCGCATCCCTCATCCGGGGGTATCGGGAGAGAACACCGTGCCGCCGCTGCTACCCCTGGACTGGAGGCTCTCGTGGACCGGTTGCACTCACCGTCGCGCCGACAGCTGGTGGCGTCGTGACCACCGTGGACCGGCCCGGCGCCGCCACCGTCGAGCTGCGCCCGGTCGACGTCGACTCGTTCCGCGGCCTGCTGCGCCGCCAGGCGTCCACGGTCACCGTCGTCACCACAC
Source organism: Micromonospora sp. CNZ296 (assembly GCF_007827635.1). NCBI lineage: Bacteria > Bacillati > Actinomycetota > Actinomycetes > Micromonosporales > Micromonosporaceae > Micromonospora > Micromonospora sp. CNZ296. The sequence continues at coordinate 18,935 of NZ_VISW01000012.1, read as the reverse complement.
CGGGCCTGCGCGGCAACCGGATGCGGCCGGACCTGCCGCCGGCCGGCTTCACCGCCACCTCGTTCACGTCGGTGTCGCTCGACCCGCCGCTGGTCTCGGTCTGCCTGGGCCGCGCGTCGTCGAGCTGGCCCACAGTCGAGCAGGCCGAACACGTCGCGGTGCACCTGCTCGCCTCCGGCCAGCAGGAGATCGCGCAGATCTTTGCCACCAGCGGCATCGACAGGTTCACCGCCCACCCGGGCTGGACCATCGGGCCGTTCGGCGTGCCGCTGATCGGCGACGCGCTGGCAGTGCTGCTGTGCCGGGTCGTGCGCCGGATCGAGGCGGGCGACCACACCATCCTGCTCGGCGAGCCGCTCGCGCTCGGCGCGGGTGAGGACGGCGACCCGCTGCTGCACCACCGGGGCGGCTACACCACCACGCTCGGCGACTGGCCCGAGGCGTGGTGACCGCCGCCGCCGACGACCTGATCGCGCTCGACCGGGCCGCCCAGGACCTGCTGTTCCGGGCCGCCCGCACCGCCAACGCGTTCACCGACGAGCCGGTCGCCGACGAGCAGGTCCGCGCCGTCCACGACCTGATCCGGTACGGCCCGACAGCGATGAACGCCCAGCCGCTGCGGGTGCTGCTGCTGCGCTCCGCCGAGGCACGGGCGCGGCTGCTGCCGTACGTCAGCGCCGGCAACCGGGACAAGACGGCGACCGCGCCGCTGACCGCTGTGCTCGCCGCCGACGTGGACTGGCACGACCGGCTGCCCGAACTGTTCCCGCACCGCCCCGGCGCCCGCGACTGGTTCACCGGCGACCCGGCCGGCCGGGAGGCGCAGGCCCGGTTCAACGCCGCGCTCCAGATCGGCTACCTGCTGGTCGGCGTACGCGCCGCCGGGCTGGCCGCCGGACCGATGGCCGGATTCGACGCCGCAGGCGTGGAACGCGAGTTCTTCCCCGGCGGGCGGCACCGGGTGCTGCTGCTGATGAACATCGGCCGCCCGGCGCCGGACGCCTGGCGGGAACGGCTGCCGCGCCTGCCCTACGAGGAGGTCGTCGGCACGCTGTGAATCAGCGCGGCTCCCACGCGTCCGGCTGCGCGGTCAGCTTGCGCACGTGAGCCGGCAGCCGGCCGCTGACCAGCTCGTCCAGGCTCACCTCGTCGACCACCCGGCGCACCGACGCGCGTACCGCCACCCAGAGGCGGGGCAGATTCTCCGCCGCCCCCTCGTACCGGGTCTCCTCGGGGCGCAGCCCGCGTACCCCCGCGAGCGGACCGTCGACGGCGCGCAACACGTGCCCGATGGTGATCTCCCGCGGCGGCCGGGCCAGCGTGTAGCCGCCCTCGGCGCCGCGCTGGGCCCGGACGACCCCGGCCCGGCGCAGGTCGGCCAGCACCGCTTCGAGGAACTTGCGCGGCATGTCCTGCTCCGCCGCGATGGCCTGGGTGGACAGCAGGGTGGGGTACGCGGTGGCCAGGCTCAGGGCTGCCCGGACCGCGTAGTCGCCGCGCGCGGAGATCTGCACAGTGCCATCATGCCTGGCCGCCCGGCACGGGGGAGTCGGCGGGCGGCCGGGGTCGCACCAGACGGACGGCCAGCGGGCGCTCGCGCTCGGCCCGGAACGTCCCCGGGCTCACCCCGACCTCCCGGGTGAAGAAGCGGCCGAAGTTCGTCGGCTCGGGAAAACCCAGCTCCCGGCCGATCGCGGCGATCGACTCGTCGGTGGCGGCGAGCAGCCGGCACGCCTGCAACGCCACCCGCTCGTCGATCACCTGCTTGGCGCTGCGGCCGGTCACCGCCAGGCAGGCCCGGGTCAGGGTACGCACCGAGCAGCCGATCTGGGCGGCGTAGTCCTCCACCCGGCGGGTGTGCCGGTAGCCGCGTTCCACCTCGCGGCACAGCCGCCGGAACGTCTCCGTCTCAGCCCGGGGCGTCGCGCCGTCGCCCGGGTGCGGCAGCAGGCTCAGCCGCAGCAGCAGCACGGCGAGCTGGTGGCGCAGCAGCGCCGCGGCGGCCGGTACCAGCGCGTGCCGGTCGGCGTCCACGGCGAGCTGGCTCACCTCGCTGATCACCGCGTCCTCGTCCTCGCCGGCGAGCTGACGGTGGGCGGGCACCGCGTCCGGGTCGACGTCGAGGCCGCGCAGCGCGTCCGGCCGCCAGCTCACCACAGTCGCGTCGAGCTGGGCGCCGACGAACCGCAGCGCCTGGCCGGGATGCGCGCGCAGCAGCGTGCCCGGACGGCAGGGGACGGGCCGGAAGTCCAGCTCGGCGGTGCCGTGGCCGTGAGTGACCAGGATCAGCAGATCGCGGTCGAGCAGGACCGGGCGGGGCCAGCCGGGCTCGGCGGCGAGGTCGCCGAGCACACCGGTGACGATCTCGTCGGTGCCGGGGCGGAACTCCGGCAGGCCGGTGCGGGTGGCCGGGGAGGGCTGACCGGTAGTGACCATCATCCCGACGGTAACCGGCCCGCGCGCACGTTGCATCTCGACGGTTTCACCCGCTCGGGCCGCTCTTGTCGGCAGCCGAGCCGGACGGTTAGGTTACCGATCGGTAAGACCCGGGCCGGCGTGCGCTCCGCACCCGGCCACGCGGCCCCGGCCGACCGGCCCGCGGCCGGAAGACGGCGATGGGATGGGCATGACGGATCTGTTCTCGGTCGACGGCAAGACGGTCCTGGTCACAGGCGGCTCACGCGGGATCGGGCTGATGATCGCGCGGGGCTTCGTCCGGGCCGGCGCCCGGGTGATCATCTCCTCGCGCAAGGCGGAGGTGTGCGAGTCGGTCGCCAAGGAACTGTCCGCCGAGGGCCACTGCGAGGCGATCCCCGCCGACCTGGGCAGCGACGCCGGCGCGCTGGCGCTCGCCGAGGCCGTGCGGGAGCGCCACGACCGGCTCCACGTGCTGGTCAACAACGCGGGCGCCACCTGGGGTGCGCCGCTGGAGGAGTACCCGGAGGGCGCCTTCGACAAGCTCTGGGCGGTGAACGTCAAGGCCGTCTTCCGGCTCACCACCGCGCTGCTGCCGCAACTGCGCGCCGCAGCAGGCGCCGACGACCCGGCCCGCGTGATCAACATCGGGTCGATCGACGGCATCCGGGTGCCGTGGATGGAGGTGTACGCGTATTCGGCCACCAAGGCGGCGGTGCACATGCTCACCCGTGGCCTCGCCCACCAGCTCGCCGGCGAGCAGATCACCGTCAACGCGATCGCGCCCGGACCGTTCGAGAGCAAGATGATGGCGTTCGCGCTGGACGACCCGGACTCGCGCGCGGCCATCGAGCAGCAGGTGCCGCTGGGCCGGATCGGCCGCCCCGAGGACATGGCGGGCACCGCGATCTACCTGGCGTCGCGGGCGGGCGCATACCTGACCGGAGCGGTCATCCCGGTCGACGGCGGGATCACCACGCGCGGCTGAGGGCGTACCCCCGGGTCGGAGACGGCCCGGGGCCGCGCGGACTCGGCAGATCCGCGCGGCCCCGGGTGTCGCCGTGTCAGCGACCGGCCAGCAGCCGGTTCACCGCGGTGTCGACGTCCAGGTGCTCGGCCTCGCGGCCGCGCGGGACGACGACGTAGGTCCGGCGCAGGAAGCGCACCAGCACGCTGCGCGGAACCTCGAACAGGGCGTTGCCGTCCGGCGACGACAGCGCCAGCGCGACGAAGTCGCCGCGCGGGGTGGCCCACGGCCAGACCCGCACATCACCGATGCCGGCCGGCTCGTCGAGCCCGGTGACCAGCAGTTCGCGAGCGAACGACCAGCTCACCGCCTCGCCGCCGGCGGACTCGGCATGGAACAGGACATGGACCGCATACGGGTCAGCAGGGTCGTAACGCAGACTGGCACGCACCGGCAAGGCGGTGGCGTCAGGCGCGACGAGCCTTAGCGACGTCTCGACCTCTACGGTCGTCGGTCGGATGACACTCATGGACGTTCTCCCCCCGGCACCGCTGCGGAACGCGCGTGTCCCGCTTTTCCCATACTCAGGTGCTGCTCCTGGCTACGCTCCGCCATACGCTGACTTCACCCAGTGGTGGGAAGGGGTTCCGAAAGCCCCCGGGACCGCGTGGCCCCGCGTAGAATTTCGGGTTCCGCCCACTCCGTCGTTCCGCCCGGCAACGGGTGGTTCAGTCGTCGACTTACTCCGGTAACGTCCAGTCGTGAGCAGGGGTGACGGTCCCGCGCGACACTGGGGGTGGAAATGGTCACGAGGGGCTCCTCGGTGACGTCGCGGACCACGGCCGAATCGCCGAAAGGTGCGGCCCGAGCAGCCGAAAGTCGGGGGTACGAGGTGCCGGTGGAAGGGCGGTCGCAAGGCGCTCTCATGGAGCAGCGCCGGCGGCGACGGGGCTGGCGCGGACGCCTGCACACCACGCTCGACCTCATCCGCGCCAACCCCACCGGTCGCGTCGCCCTGAAGATCTTCATCGGCATCCTCGGCGCCATCGTCGTCACAGTCGGTGTCGCGCTGATCCCGCTGCCCGGGCCCGGCTGGCTGCTGGTCATCGCCGGCCTCGGCGTCTGGGCGGTCGAGTTCCACTGGGCGCGACGGCTGCTCGCGTTCACCCGCCGGCACGTCAACTCCTGGACGCGCTGGGTGAAGATGCGGTCACTGGGTGTGCGGTTCGTGCTCGGCGCGGTCGGGCTCGCGTTCGTGTCGGTGGTGGTGTGGCTGTCGCTCAAGTACAGCTTCGGCATCGACGTGGTGGCGGAGGCGCTGCACTACCTCGCGACGCACTGAGGGCCGGTTTTTGGTCCGGGCGGGTGATCGGGTAGAGTCATGCGCGCTGAGGGCGATTAGCTCAGCGGGAGAGCGCTTCGTTCACACCGAAGAGGTCACTGGTTCGATCCCAGTATCGCCCACCATGAATATAGGCAGGTAGGAAGCCCGTAGCCGGAATCACCGGTAACGGGCTTCTCCGCTGTCGCCCCTTAAATTGGGAGCAGATTGGGAGCAGGGGCCTGGCGAGGCAGTGAGGGCCGTCCGTGTCTCCTGAAGATCGCTCGTCGGTGGGAGCGCCCGGCGGCGGGTGTTCTCGTCGCGCGTCTGCGTCTGCGACTGTCTGCTGTCTGCTGTCTGCTGTCTGCTGTCTGCTGTCTGCTGTCTGCTGTCTGCTGTCTGCTGTCTGCTGTCTGCTGTCTGGCCAGTTCCTCATCGTACGGCTGGGTCACTTCGGAAGCCATGGCCGAGTTCTTGGCCGTGCTGTTGGCGGCTCCGACGCAAGCGGCTGCCGCTCTTTCCTGGCACCGTGGAGCGCCAGCCGCTTGGTCGTAAAACTAGAGGGAAAGGATCTCCTCGGGCCGGCGTGAGGTGACGGCCTCCTCGTAGCCACTCGCAAGCTCGCTGAGGAATGTGTTCAGGTTGCCTCCGTGGCTGTCGCTGGCCATGCGGCGTACCTCCTCGGCGAGCCGGCGTCCGTCGATCAGCACGATGGGATACTGGTCATCCATCATCTCTTCTTGGGCGTTTCGGCTGTAGTCGCTGATGGTTACATAGGCTCCAATCCAACCGCGGCGCAGTCGTGCAACCACGCGGGCTAGCTCTTCGGCGCTCACGGACTTGTCGAGACGGCATTTGGCTTGTCCGAGGACGACGAGCGAGGTAATGGCATCTTCGCTGCCTACGTCTAGCCGCCCAACGAAGTCCACCCCCCTGTCTCCGCTTCCCCGTGTTAGCCAGCCCTCGTGATAGACGGCTCCCTGGCCGCGGAAGACACGGGCGGCGACCCGGGCAGCCAGCAGTTCGAAGCGATGCTGCCGGCCTTGGTAGAACTCGTAGATGCGTCGGAGGATCTGTGCCTCGACGCTGCCCGCCTCAGGCCGCTGGTCAGACTTGGAGCGCACTCTCGACGTCGCGACCCGACGACGGAGGCGAGGCAGGATCGGATCGCCGTGCTCGACCCAGCGTCGCCAAGAGCGGGGCGCGTGCCGGTGTGTCTCCTGTAGGGACAGCCCTGGGTCGCGCCTGTCGTCAATCCAGCGCCAGTCGATCGCTTCTGCTTCTTCTGCCAGACTGAGCACCGTCAGGTCGAAAGCGTAGTTGGCGAAGCTTTGGCCGGTGGACGGGTCGCGTTGGACGACGTGTTCCAGTCGGTCGAGCACGGCGACGCCGCAGAATTCGATGTACCCCTTCAGGGCGCGACCCACGGAGACGGAACGGAATAGCAGCAGGGGCGGGGCGGCAGCACGGGTCTCGGGCGTGCTGCCTCGATGCTGCGGCCACGCCTCCAAGAGCGCCTTGTTTCCCGTCGTGCTTCCCAGAGGGCCGTCGGTGCTGACCTTGTGGTCGCCGAAGTAGCGAACATGCCCGTGGTCTAGGTCAAAGACGTCGTGCCACGGCGTGTCTTCACCGCCGGCCTTCCATGGACTAGACCGCAGCGCGATGACGGGGCGCCGCTGTCGCCCCTGAGCGCCGATCGATCGCACCGGGTTGATCCCGCTCTCCAGTAGGACACGCGTCCCGATCGGTCCGGTCGACAGGTAATGCAGGTTCGGGTAGCCATCGGCGATAGGCAGATCGATAGCTACGCGCCCGTACCTGAGCACCGCGTTCATTCGCATCAGGCGGGGGAGAGACGTGATCACGCCATGTATTCTGCCGCGTGTTACGTGGCCGAGGAACAACGGGCTCGCGTCCCCGACAGCTCCTGGCCAGCAGTCGGATCGCCGTAATCAATGGCAGTTCCGGGTCCTCAGCTAACTTGAGCTTCAACCCGCTGGGCGGCGGCATCGACCCCGGCTGATCATGAGGACAGCCCTTGATCGATCATTCCTCTTGTCGAGGGGAGAAGATCGCAAACCAAGGGCTGTCCGGTGATCAGTGTGCACGATGCCAGGACCCGGCCCGGTTCAGCGCCTTGGTGGCTTGCTGGTCCACCAGTCCTCTTACCTGATCCAGGACGTCGTCGAGCAGGCCGCGGACGTCCCCGCCGCCGAGGACGAGCTGACGGTCCAGCAGCCGGTTGGCGGTCTCGCATGATGTCTCGCTGACGAGCGCGCATCCGTGGCAGGCGGACAGGTTCAGCTGGGATACGCCTTGCCGGTCGCTTTCGATGCATACGGGGTCGTTCGAGCAAACGTCCGCGTCCCCGAGAGCCGCCAGCAACAGCGGAAGGATCCGATCGGGTTCGCCGAGGCGAACGAGGCCGCCGAGTGTGCCCTGTGCGTCGCCGGCGGCCGTGTAGATGAGGATGCCAGCGGTGTGATCGGGACGATCGGTGTTGGCGTAGATGCGTTCCTGGAGGGAGGCGGAGGAGTAGCCGCTGGCGAAGGCGAGCCGTCGGATCAGCAGGTGCGCGATGGTGTGCAGCGCTATGTATCGCGGCTCCGGGACGTCGAGTCGGTCCGCCCAGGGGCTGCTTTCGCGCCGATCGATCAGGATCCTCGCGCGGGCTTGCACTTCGGGTCGGCTCTCCCATGCGGCGATGCGGGCCTCGTCGAAGCGGAGGAAGATTCCTTCACCGAACATCTCGACGGCGGGAAACACCGGTCTTCTCTTGCGGTCTGGGCCGAGGTCCGCGCTGATGAAGTCGGCTTGGGCCGTGTGGCGTCTGAAGCCTTTGAGCGCGCGTACCTCGCGTACGCGCCGAACCTGGCCGACGGCTACCAGCCCGTCAGTGAGGGCGGGGGGCCATGCGCTATCAGATCGGATCCTCCAGCCGTCGACGATGAAGTCGCCGCCGCTGTGGTCTCTTCCGTTGTCGAGCTTTTTCAGGAACGCGGCCCATTCGCCGTCCTTCAGCTCCAGGAGCGGGGCGTCGTCGGGCTCGTCGTCACCCGCGGCCAGTCGCAGCACGTCGTCCTTCGAGACGCCGAGCTCGTCGGCGATCCAACCGGCCACCATGTCCGCCTGCGGGCCGCCATTGTCCGCGACGACCTTCTCGAAGTAGACGTGGCTGCGGATCTCGTCCTTCTTGCCAATGAATTGCGGTACCTCCTCAGGTATATCGAGCGCCGAGAGCCGCTCCGCCATGTAGTTACCGGTGGCGCCGCGCTGGACGGCCTTAAGGTGGTGCTCGCACGGGTCTCCGGTGTTCTCGTTCTCCCATGGTTGCTTGCCGTCGCATCGGAGGCCGTCGCGGTGTAACGAGTCCTTCCCTGTCAGATCGGACAGGGCGCGGTCTCGTTTGCAGCCGTTGCAGACGACGCGGAGTGATGTCAGGCCTTCGCCGTGACGCGAAGAGCGGACGAACCGGAGTTCCTTGTAGGCGCGGCAGTGCCGCACTGCCTCGGTCATGCCGGCGTCGTGCCCACGGTGCGCCCACTTGAACCAGTGGATGTCTTGCAGGTGGCTGCCCTGCTCGCAGACCGCGACGTACCGCATCGGTACGAGGGTGCCGCCGCAGTCACACTTGTTGGTCCAGCGGCCCTTGTGCTTGCCGGTGAGCATGGACAGCTTCGTGCAACGCTCGCAGAACCGCCATTCGGGGAACCGGAAGTACAGCAGACTCGCCGTCTCCTTGGCCGCTCGTCCGGCGTGTGCCGGTGGCTGCCGCAGGACAGCCCCATGCAGTTTCGCCGAGAGGCGCTCGCAGCTGATCTTGGGAGCGCGTTTGCGGTCCCACCAGGAGGTGTCGGGTGCGATCAGGGACTCACCGCGCACGTCGACGACTGCGCCCACGCCGAAGGGGCTGATCGTCTCGGACAGCCGTAGGTCATGCACGATGGGTTCCATACCGCACCTCCTCCATCGGCTCGCGTACATGGACGGCGACGTTCGGTTCGACCGAGCGCATCGAGTCGGCGACCAGCCAGCCCTCGCCGCTCTGCTCAAACCGTCTGAGAAGGGCCGGCTCGTCCGCCTTGCCACGTTCGTATCGCAAACTCGTGCCTTCTTCTCGCGCGGATCTGGCGCGGCGGTCCCAATCACGCAGCAGCCGCCACAGCTCCTCTTCGGTCTCGTCGGCCTCGAGGCGATCCGATCGGCTGACAAGAGAGACGAAGGTGTCAACCAGGTGTTCGATCGTGTGGCACATGTCCTCGTCGTCGAGGTCGAGGCGAGATGCCGCGTCGTTGGCTGCCAGAGCCTTGATGGAGTGCCGTAGGAGCGCCACCAGGGCGCCACGTATGGAGCGAGCACGAGAGGCCAGCGACCAGGGTGTCACGCTCGTCGGTTCGACGTTGCGATAGAGGGCTTCGTGGTAGCCGCGGAACGTCTCGAAATGCGATCGGTCGCGTGCCCGGTTCGACCGGAACAACGTCGTGACTATGCCGTTGTTGCGGCCACGACCGACGCGGCTGGTGGCCTGGATGTATTCGGCGGTGGTCTTCGGTTGGCCGACCATCAGCATCAGCGCGAGGCGAGGGATGTCGATACCCACCGACAACATGTTGGATGACAGCACGACGTCGACGGCCTGATCGGTCTTGTCGATGCTCTGCGCGAGTTCCCGCAGGTCGTTGGGAAGCTCCTCCGGTCCGCGGCGACTGGTCAGTTCGAGAACGCGGTCGGCGCGCACCCGCCGGAACGGCAGCTTCAAACGGTCGGCCCGTGGTTCGAGTCGTCCGTTGACGTCGTCGACGATCAGGGTTCCCGTGCGGCCGAGCTCGCGCAGGCTGTTGTGATACATCACTGCGGTCCAGTAGGAGTCGCGCGTCGCGCCCGTGTCCTGCCTTTGGGCGAGGACCTCCGGAATCTCGATCAGCGGAGCGGCCGTGGAGATGACTGCGGACACCTGAGACAGCGACTGCGGCATGAGACCGACGTAGAGGCGCCCTTCACCGCTCTCAACCGGTTTGGAGAAGAAGGTCTGATCCCCGTCGAGGCCTGCCGGTGGGTAGAGGGCGACGGCACGCCCGTACAGTCCCTGCACCTGTTCCTGTGACGCGCGGATGGTCGCGGTCGATGCGATGACCTTTGGTGGCGTGCCGGATCTGCTCAGCAGCATCTGGATGACGGCGTCGAAGACGGCAACCGTGGTACCGAGTGGTCCCGACAGCAAGTGCAGCTCGTCCTGGATGATCATCGACGGCTGCCGGAACGGTGTGTCCAGGCCGAGCAGTGTTCCAGCGTTGGGTCGGAACTGCAGGCGTGCGAACTTGTCGACGGTGGCGAGCAGGATGGTGGGCGGTTCGTCGTAGAGGACCTCGTCGACGACGGCGACGGGGAGCTCGTCGTGGAACGGACAGCTCCCATCGGTGCAGTGGATGACGACGTCCCTGCCGACGAGCCGCATCCCGTACAGGGTCTTGTCCGCGGACTGTTTCCTCGGCACCAGCGCGGCGCCACACCACGGGCAGCCCTCGACCTGAAAGCTGTTCGCCTCCTCCGGCCGTGCGGCCTTGTGCAATCGGTTGAGTGCGGCCTTCGCATCGGTCCTCGTGCCCGGTGTCACCTCGTTACCCACCCACAGGCCGATGGAGAAGCGGGCCATGCCCTTAGCTCGGCCGCCGTCACGGCGCAGCAGTTCCATCGCGCAGATCAGCGACGCCGCCCGTTGGAACTGCTGGGCGGTGAGCAGCCGCAGCGTGTAGCGGGTGATCACCGCGGTGCCGCCTCCTGCGACACCGTGCGCGAGCCGTCGACGGAAGATCTCGATCGCTGCCAAGCCCAGGTATGCCTCCGTCTTGCCTCCGCCGGTGGGGAACCAGATCAAGTCGACCACTTCCCGGTCGTCGTGGGTTTCGTCCACGGTCGATGCCAGAGCCACCAGCAGAAAGCCGAGTTGAAACGGGCGCCATTGCGGCTCGCTCGGATCTCTGTCGTCACGCAGCGCCGTCTGACGCATTTGTAGTCGCATGGCCGCCATGCCGAGCGAGAAGGCCGTTCTCAGCGTCTCCTGCCGGGCGTCGCGGAGCAGGTCGACACCGGCCCGCATCCGGTGAAGAGCCGCGCGGGCGCGGTCGGTGATCGCTCGTGCGACGTGGGCGTCCGCGCCGAACGCGCTCGTAGAGTTCTCCTGCTGCTGGACCCATACCTCGAATGCGGTGACGAAGGCGTCGAGCGACGGTAGGACCTCGTCGGGGTGTGTGTCGATCCGTGCGAGATGGTCGAGACCCAGAGCCTCGGCCTCCGCGGTCCCCGCTGCGAACCCGGTCGTCGCGACTGCGGGCACCACGAACGCGGGCACGGCCTCGAGGCGGACCGCCGTACAGCCGTTCCCGGACAAGTCCCAGTCCGCGGCCATTCCGTGTCCGACGGCGTAAACCTTCTTGTCCCTGAACCGCAGCCGTAGCTCCGCCGCCTCACTGTCAAGGCTGACCGCGGTCGACCCCCGATACTCCAAGATCCGACCGTCGACCGCGGGTTCGACCCTGAGCGCCACCTGGAACAGCATCGATTCGATGTCGAGCCGGTCGTTCCCGGTGGACTGCTTGCGTATCCGAACGTGCACCGTCACCAGATGAGCGTCGCCGTACCGGCGCCACCGGGACCCGACCTCAATCGGAACCTCGCCCGCCTGAAGCTCGTGCAGTGGCCTTTGAGGGCCGAGTTCGATCGCGTCGAGTCGGAACGGCTTGCGCTGCCAACGCGGGGGCCCGTCACCGGTGACGGGCTGATAGGTGCCACCGGACAGATCACAGGTCACAGCGGACCGGTCGGTGACGAAAGAGATCGCAACCGAGGACGGCCGCCATTCCTCGGCGAGCGGCACACCGGCGCCGTCCTCCTCCACGTCTCCGGCGGGCACATCCGATTCGAGCGGCGCGCCGAACGGCGGTTGATCCGCGACCGGCGCCGCCGAGGCGATCGGGAACAGCATCCCGACGGCGTACTGCCGGTCGGGCCGGTTGGTGAGGATCTCCTCCTCACCGGAGTCCGGACCGACGTATGCGTGGCGTAGATGCGTCAGTGCCGCGTCTTGTGCCTTGGTCAGGGTCACTTCTTCACCAAACGCTGTCGGACCAATTGTTGGAGGCGCCGCCGGTCGTCCTTGGTCACCAATATGTCCAGCGAGACACGCGCCCGGGTCACTGCCACGTAGAAGGCGGCGGTGCCCGCATCGTCGAAGGACTCGGGCAGGTCGCACAGCACGACGCTCTCCGCCTCGAGGCCCTTGGCGTACCGAGGGCTCGTCAGAGTGAAGCCTTGCGGCGTCACGGTCGGCGCCGCCGTGGAATCGGTCTTGATGATCCAGATGTCCTTGCGTCGGACACCGTCGGCCACCAGTTGTTCCGCCACGGTCTCGGCGGCGGCGACAGCGGCCGCACCGTCAGAGGTGTGCCACCGGACCTTCTCGCCGTGGACGATGCCTGGATCGCCGACATCCGCGCCGAGGTATTCCTGAACCATGTGCACGATTGCTTGCGTGTTCCGGACGTTGAGTTCGAGGTCGACCGAGAGGGCCTCGGAGGCGACGAGCTCGAACACGTCGTCGTCGAAGCCGCCGTCGACGTGTGACTGGTTGTTCGAGTCGAGGAACATCCGCCAACGGCCGCGGTCGCGTCCGCCGACGACGACCGCGTCGAGCCGGTCCATCATCTCGGCATCCATCAGATCCTGTGCCTCGTCGATGAAGACGACGTCGTACACCTGGTCGGACGTCAGTTGCACGAATGGCAGGACCGCGATGTCACGGCTGGCGACGTGCGGCGCGAAGAATTGCAGCAGCTCCGGCGAGTGGAAGGTGATCAGCACGGATCGGCCTTCACCGGACTCCTGCTTCGCGGCCTCGACCAGCACCAGGGATTTACCCGTGCCGGCACCACCGAACACCATGACCCGGGGGTTGCGGGCCAACGCGGCCAACACCCGTGCCTGGCCGGCGGTGGCACGGTTCTGCTCCTCGATGACCGCACCCCGCTGCGCGTCGATCACCGGCATCCTGGTGAACTCGCCGAACAGACGTGTACGCAGATCATCGGCACGGGCGATCCGTTGGCCAGCGGGTGGCCTGCGGGCGGCACCTGTGATCGTGTCGAGAGCCTGAGTCAACCCCTCGACCGTCATTTCGTCCTTGGCCAACCAGTGGCTCGGCTGCCACTCCACCGAGTGTGGCGGTGTATCGATGTCCGGGGTGATGACAACGGCCTCATGCGCGAACCAACCGACTCCCTCCTCCCGCAGGATGTCGCGCAGGGCGTACATCGCCGACTGCGCCTGCTCCATCGGCGAGCTCGACAGCTTGTGCCAGTCGTTGCGGCGGTCGACGCTGTACCAGACGCCGTCGTGCCTCCTGACCCCACCGCCTTTGACCTCGACGACGATCAAGCATTTCTTCCACAGCACGACGAAGTCCGCCTCGGCCTGCTGCTTGTAGGCGTGCGAGCGCAACTTCACGGAGTAGAAGGCGACTGCGTCCAGATCACCGGTCGCCTCTCGTAGTAGGCGCGCCACCCGACGTTCGGCGTCGCTCTCGGCGTTCTTGACGATGTCGGTCAGGTCGGGAACGAGGATCACGGCTGATGCTCCTGCCAGAGAGCCTCGTACTCGCGGTATCCAAGCATCTCGGTGAGATCACCGAAGTTGTCTGCCATGTCCACGATGAGGCACTCTTCCTTCCCGCCGTTCTTTGGTCCCCGCAGACCGCGCCCGGCCATCTGGATGTAGGCGTTGGGACTGAACGTCGGACGCGCGATGTACAGCGCTCGGACCCCGGGGGCGTCGAAACCCTGAATCAGAAGGTCGCAGTTGGCGAGAACTCTGATCTGACCGTTCTTGAACTTCTCGATGATGTCGCGGCGCTCCTGCCTACCGGTCTGCCCGCTAACGGCCGCAGCGGTGACGTCGCGATACCGCAGGGTCGCCGCTAGCACCTGTGCTGAAAGGACGTTCGGGGTGAATACCAGTACCGGCCAATCCGGGTCCAGGCTCAGAATGTGATCGACGAGTACCGACATGCGGGCCTGGTCCCGGCCGATGCGATCCATGACGGACTGCTTGAGCCTGCGCAGGCTCGTGGCGTCCTTGCGCTCGTCCGGCTGCAGATCGACGTGGATGCCCGGCAGTACGCGGTGTCGGACCCGCGCCAGCACACCGAGTTCGGCGAGCCTGCGGTAGGCGTTGTCCTGCTCGAACGCCTCGAGTTTGCGGCCACCGAAACGACTCACGAGCGCCTTGGTGGCGGACTCGGAGGCGCCCTTAAACGGTGTCGCGGAGAGTCCGACCAACGGGCGTTCCCAGCCACGGCCGGCCACGCCCAGCCAGTTCAGAATCCGGGTGTACCGCTCGGATCCACCGGCCCGGTGCCCCTCGTCAATGATCACGGCGGAGGCCTGCCTCAGCCAGTCGTAGTCGGGGTCACGGATAACGCCGACGTCGAGTTCGGCGTCGGTGGCGACGATGAAGCTGAACTCCGTGTCCGGCTCGTGAACGTCGTTGCCCTCCCATAGGCGTCCGATTGTCAGTGGACGCTCGTCCCCCAGGCCCCGCCAGACCAGGCTGGTCGTCTGCACCGCCTGCTCGCAGAGCTCCTGCGACTGCGCGATCCACAGGACGGGACCCTGGAGGCGGCCCTCCATGAACAGGCGCAGCACGGTCTCCGTCGCGACGCGCGTTTTTCCTGCCCCGGTCGGGAGTTCCACCATCGCCTTGAGGTGACGACCGCTCGCCTCCCGCAGCGTGAGGACGTCGCGGAGTTGGGCGCTGATCTTTTTTTGGAAGGGGTGCAGTTCGTTGAGCTTCACCGCACCGGGGACGACGAACTCCTGGGGTTGACGTTGATTCCGGCGTCCCGCGTACTCGGGACCGAACCCCATCTTGCGCAACCAGGAGATCGTGGTAGAACGGCCCGCCCACTCGGTCGGTACGTCGGTGAAGCCCTCCCGTCGGAAGTTCTCCGCGAGCTGTTTGATGGAGTCCGAGCCGTAGACCGTCAGGAACAGCTCGGCGACGGAGGTTTCGTCGTGGATCAATTCCTGAGCCTCGAGTGCCTGCCACAAGCCGGTCGGCAACGCCTCCTGCAGGTCGTCCGGACCGAAGTAGATGTCGAGCCGTTCGGCGTCGTCCCGGGCGGCCTTGGCACGCTGACGCAGCTCTTCGAGTTTGTGATTTAGACCGGTCTTGAGGACCTGCTCACGTTCGGCGCTGGTCAAGCGCAGGTCGAACGCGTCGTTGACGAACGAGAGCAGCCGCGGCTGATCGGCATCACTGCGAGCAGTGAGATTCAACCCGTCGAGATGCCAGTCCAGAGCCTGGTCCTCGACGCCGTCTTCCGTGGTCACCCTCTTGATGATCTGGACTGCTCGGGTCAGAGTCGCGTTTTCGACCTTCCTCGCTACGGTCGTCGTGCGCAATCCAGTGAAGACGTCGACGATCGGCACCGCGTCCTGCTCGCCCTCGACCATGATCGAGAAGGCGAAGCTGTCTTCGAACCGGCGACATCCGACCACCTCTACCAATTCCGAGGTCTGCTCGGGCCGAGCGCGAAGGTAGGGACGCTGACGCGAGGAGAGGAACGCCTCCTGCTCGTCCGACGTCGCGAGGTACACCGCACCGGGGGGCCTTGACTCGGTTCGGCGTCCGATCTTGGCGGGGATCGTCGGGGCATGCGCACCGGGATAGGCGATCCGTGACACGGCGAGGGTGAAGTCGACGAGCACGTCGTCGGAGATGCCCGGCGGGAACAGCGGCTCGGCGAGCGCCTTCTTCAGTACAGGACCGGGCACCGTCGCGAGTTCATTCGGCAGTTCCAGCGTGTCGGCGACCTGTGACGGTCCCCGGAACAGCGGAAGCAGTCTCTCGTAACGGACCAGTGACGGCGCGGCGACCTCGCAGGGCGGCAGGTAGCCACGGGTCGTGTGGACGAGTCCAGCGTTGTCTGCCGCCCATCGCACGGGCGAGTGCACGGTGTAGGTGACGCCCGAGTCGACGTCCTCGCACGTCCAGGTGAGATCCCCGGCCTGCAGCAGCGCGGTGGTCCAGTGCGCACGCAGTTGGGCCGAGGCGCTGGCGTCTCGCAGGACGAACAGCATGGAGAACGGTCCCGGCCCGGCGCCGTGGAGCAGTTCGACACGTTCGACAGGACGCTCACCCGGACCCTGTAACGCGTTGACCTGCTCCAACAACCATCCGAGGTAGTCCTCCAGGCGCGATTCGTCCTCGACGGGGTAGCTCTTTACCGGATCACGGACGACGCCGAGAGCATGGGCCGCCTGTGGCAGACAGCGCTTGCGGTCCAACGCCCTGACGCCCGGCACGTCGGACACGTCGACATCGACGTCGATCACCTGGCTCGCCCATGCCCAAGCTCCGTCACGCGTCGGCACCTTGACCGTGTCCGAGTGACCTTCGAGAGTCTTCACCGCGACGTTGACGGGCAGTGCGGTCACGGAATCCCAGAGCTCCGTGTACTCCCGATCGCCGGCGGTCGCAGGGAGCTGCGCGATACGCGCGGTGAGAATGGCCAGAGGGTCGAGGTCTCGGAACCCCGCCTGCCGCAGCAGTGCCTCAACGCCGGGTTGGGAGAGGAAGCCAGGGAGGACGAAGACGGACCTCTCGAATTCGAGGCCCTCCTCCCGGCGCAGGAAGACCGCCGTGCTGTCGTTCAGCGCTCGCAGGCCGCCGGTGGTCGGGATCACTTTGGCGTTCTCGACGCCTTCGATGTTGCGCTGCTTGCATACGAACCTGAAGGCGTTGGCAGCCGACACTGGATCGGCCCCCTCCGCCCACTCCCGCAGCCAAGATAGGATCCCACGCTTCGGCATGGCCGCCAACGTCCGCTTCATGTCGTTCTCGGTGGCGTCCAGCTGATTGCCGTGCGCGGCCGCGAACAGCTGGCGCAGACGTGTGATCCGCTGCTGCAAGCTGTAGCACTTCCAGTGCGGAACGTCGGATCCAGTGTTCGGAGAGATGATCCATGCCTCGTGAACAGTCTCGGAGACGCCGATCGTGAAGTCCAAGGGCTTCAGGGTCTCGGCCCGAGTCAAGCGTCCCGACGCGTCAGGAACGAGTTCCCGTCCAATCGACTTGTGAGGGACCTGCCTGCAGAGGACCTCGTCACCGAACGAGAGCTCTTCCTGACCCCGTGCGGGCAGATAATCAAGATGCGCGGCCGGATCCTCCACCGTGCGCACGCGTGTCACCATCTGCACGAACATTTCCGCAAGCGTTACGAGCATCTCGCGGTTGTAATCGTTTCGGAGCAACGTCGTCCGGTCGTCGTTCACGCTCCACGGCGCGTTGAACAGGGCGGAGGCCGACGTCTTGTCCTTCAGCGGGAAGTAGGACCAGAATTGGCCAATCTGATACCGTCTGCCGCGCCTCTTAGGGATCGCGACGGTAACTTTGACCTCCGATCGCGAGACCGCCTCGCCGACCTGGCGTCGAGCTTCCGCGGACGGCGCATGCATCCGGTCCTCGACGTACCACTCCTCGTACTCGCCGCCGGAGCGCTCGATCTTGAAGAGGCCGTCACCGAGGTTACGGGAGGTGTGAGTCGCCTCGAAATGATCGGCACCGAGGATCCGGAGGCGCACCTCCCTGACGGCCCCGACAAACAGAAGGAAGTGCGACGAGAACTCTATGATCTCCTTGCGAAGGCGAGGAATGCTCGACACGTTGGGAAGCTTGACGATGGTGGCGGCCCACTCGGCCAAGCCGCGGAGCACAGGATCGTGGCCGAACGCTGCCATCGCGTCGATCGTGGTGGCTGTACGCAGCGCAGGGTAACGCTTCGCACCGGAGCCGACTTCAGCGATGGCGGAGCGCGCTTCAGGCGAGTTGAACTCGAACGACACGGAACGGCTGAAGACCTGCGGCGTGTTCGAAACCGCCAAGACGGACTTGAACCCAAGGCCGAATCGCCCGATCTCGTCCCCACGTTTGCCGCTCAAGTGGGCATGCGTGATGGCGGTGAGCCCTCTCTTGGAGAACGGGCGTCCGCCGTTAGCGCAATAGAGGGCACCCCCTACCGAATCCAGGACGATCTCGACCCGGCCCGTATTCTCGTCCGAGTCGGTGTTCCCCGCCATGGCATCTGCGGCGTTCTGGACGAGTTCGAGGAGAGTCCGATTGGCGTATCCGCCGACTCGGATAGACTCCTCGTGATTGGCGTGCTCCGTCAGTAAGTCTGGCTTGACCCGGTAGGACTCGATAGTGCTGTCAAACAGGGTCTTCACTTCCTGCGCCAGCGCTGGTTCAGGCGCCCAAAGCTGCTCGATCACGATTGACTAGCACTCCCCAGGCTGTGGTGCCACCCGCACCCACTCAGACCGGTGGTATCCGCTTTCACGCCCGCACCCAACGTGGTGACGAAGCCAACCGACCGGTGAACGCGCGGATTGAGGACAGTGCGCACGATGGCTTCACCCCGTTCTTACAGCCAAAGCATGGTATCCGACCGCAAGAGGTTAATCGTTGCGATAGTGAGCAGCACTTCAGCCGTTCGGCTGATCTTTCTGGACCATGGTTATACTTATCGCCACAATAGCGGCGATGCGGACAATTCTCCTACGTGTCATTGCTCGGTGATGATTTGACCCGACAGTCTTGTCGATGGCTCATTGAGGTTCTGCTTCGGTTGAGAGTCATCTGCGATTAAAGAATTCTGCGTTTGATGCAGTGTCTCCAGGAATAGTGCCCGATCGAATGGCACCTCTAGGTAGCCTGGGTTGCCGGTCCGGTGGCGTCTGCTCGGCAGGACGCGAAAGCCGCGAACCGGCGACGACAATATCGTCGAGGACTGCGTACTCCTGTAAAACTGTCCACCGGAGCAGCGGAAACGTGAGCGCAGTGAATGAGTGCCGTCGCCTGCTGCGCGGCTCCTCGTGGCTGATTGTCGTGCCGAAGGAACTCGCCGCGCAGATCGGGAGCCAGCGGCCCCAGGCACGACAGAAGCCTTCTGTCGGATCGATGAGTCACCCGGGGGTGCGCTGCGGCTGCATGCTACTGAGCGCTTCGAGGACTACCGCGCCTTACCGCGAGACTTCCCGCCACCAGGAACGATGTATTGGTGGTTCGCCCGGCGGCGTGATGATCAGGTTGCGTCCACGGGAGTGGTGTACGACTTGCCCGTGATGGGCGTGTTGCGTAGATGAGAGACGGCCATCGCGTCGATCCTTCAAGACGACCAAG